>NZ_NKUH01000120.1:0-40496 GCF_009192895.1 Xanthomonas sp. LMG 12460
CATTATTGGTAGGCGGAGTATAGGGGACGTATCTTAGGCAGCGTAAGAGGTGTGTAAGAGGGAGTCGCTTGAGGGCGGGGTTGGGCGTTTTGGGGGTGGGTATTCGGTTATGGGCCGAGATGCGCAATTTGGGAGTGGGGATTCGCAAGAGCCCAACCCGGGTCTTCGCGCGTGGTTGGGGGTCGAACCCTCATCCGCCCCTTCGGGGCACCTTCTCCCGAGGGGAGAAGGAACAGCGCTAGCCCCTCTCCCCCCGGGAGAGGGGTTGGGGTGAGGGTACGGCGGCCGACGACGCGAGCGCGCAAGCCCGCACGCGCGACCAACCTCCAATCCCCAATCCCGCCTCCCCAATCCCGGCTTCTACTGAATCCGCTGCAGAATCTGCTTGGCCAGCGTGGCGTAATCGCCCTGGAAATGATGGTCGCCGGGCAGCTTGACCAGTTGCACCGCGCCCTTGGGCAGGTCCGGGCACAGCGCGTCGTCGTCGTCCTCGCCATAGATGCACAGGGTCTGCGCCGGCGGCATCTTCGCCACTTCCGGGGCGATCGGCAGGCCGTCGTCGCCGGAGCTGATCCAGTTGGACACGTGGAACTCGTAGTCGGCGGTCTTGCCGACCGACAGCAAGGCGGTGAGCTGCACCTGGTCGCGCATCGCTTCCGGCAACTGGTTGTAGGCCGCCGGCAGCACGTCGGCGCCCTGCGAGAAGCCGATCAGCACCACCCGCCCGCGTTGCCACAGGTGGCTGTAGTGGCGGTAGATGCGGTCCAGGTCGGTGGCGAAGCCCTGCGGCGTGCGCTCGCTCCAGAAGTAGCGCAGCGAATCCACGCCCACCACCGGGATGCCGGCCTTGGCCAGGGCGCCGGCGACCTGCTGGTCGAGTCCGGCCCAGCCGCCGTCGCCGGAGACGAAGATCGCGAACACGTTGCCGTTGTCGGCATCGCCCGCGCCCGCGGCGGCAGGCACTTCGACCACCGGCAGCCCGGCCAGGTCGGCCGGGGTCGGCGGCAGACTGACGCCGGGCCGATCGCCCAGCGAACGCACCGCCGCACGCAGGCCCGGCAGCGCATCGCCGCTGGCGCTGCGGCGGAACTGCCGCGCCTGCGCCACCTTCTGCAGGAACGCATCGCTCTGCTGGGTGCAACGGTCGCGGCGGGTCTTGGCATCGAGCGCGGCCAGCCACGGCACCGGCAGCGCAGTCGCCTGCAACGCACGCGCCGGCGCGGTGATGCCGGCGCCGCAGATCTGGTCGTCGAGCACCTGCACCGGGCAGAAATCCTCGGTCAGCAGGCCCGCCAGCAGATGCTTGGGCGCCTGCGCCGCGACCGCATAGGCCAGCGCGGCGCCGTCGCCATCGCCCACCAGCAACGGCAGGTGGTAGGTCGGCACGTGGAAATAGGCCTGCACGTAGCGCGAGAAATTCTCCACGTCGCCGGCGGAGAAGCCGCAGGTGCCGTCGATCTTGGCCAGCACCGCCTGCAGGTGCGCACTGTCGATCACCGCGACCATCGCGCCGTCGTCGCGCAGCGCCTCGATCTGGCGCATGCGCTCGGCGTCGGCATGCTTGCCGCCGGCGAACCACAGCACCACGCGCTGCGCGTTGCCCTTGGGCAACAGCACCGGCACCTGCTCGAAGCGGCCGTGGCTGAGCTTTTCCGGCGCCGCGGCCGGTGCGCCGGCACGCGGCGCGGCGGTGGCCGCAGCGCCCGGTGCTGCGCCGGCGACGCCGGCCGCGAGCAGTCCGCCCAATGCACATCCCCACATCCAACCGCCACGCTTCTGCATCATCCGGCAATCCTGAAAAGGCGTGTAAAGATAATCCCGAACGGCGACGGCGCGAAGCGCGGCGCGCTCCCTGGTTCATGCCAGGTACGCCGGACCTGCGCCAGCGCCTGCACCGGCAGGCCTGTCAGGCGTCCGCGTCGGCGCCGGGATGGCGCAGCCGCCAGGCGGCCAGCGCCTGCCGGTAGCGCTCCAGCTCCTCGTGGTAGAGGTCGTAGACGCACAGCGGACAGCCGCTGTCGCAGCAGTCGCTGGGGCCCGGCGGCAGCGGCGCCTGCGGGCGGGGATCGGCATTGGCGGCAGGGTCGGACATGGGGCTCCGTGGCGGCGGCCGGAGCAGACCGGCGCGGCAGTGTAGAAGAAGGCGGCGCAGGCCGCGGTCCGCGTCCCCTCAGCCGATGGCGTGACGCAGGTTGGCGCGCGCGGCCGCGTCGTAGCGCGCATGGAAGCGCTCGCTGAGGAAGATGCGCGGCTGCGCCAGCACGGTGCGCAGGAACGCGCGGCGCTTGCGTCGGTACAACCAGCCCGGCACCACGCCGCGGTACTCCTCGGCGATGGCGCGGTCGTAGGCGGCGAAGGCCTCCGGCGCGGCGCCGAGGATGGCCATGTCGCAATCCAGGAACAGCGCGGCGTCCGCATCCACCGAGTCGACGGTCAGTTGCCCGTGACGCGCGGTGAGTTCGATCAGCGCCGCCACCCGCGTCGCCTCCACCGCGGCGTCCGGCAGCCATTGCGCGATCGCCGCCTCGGCCAGGCGCGCCGACTGCGCTTCGTTGTCGCCGCGGCCGGCGCGATAGACCGCATCGTGATAGAGCACGGCCAGGTAGACCTCGCGTGGCTGCCGCCAGCCGGTGTCGGCGGCGACCTCGGCGTAGTGCGCCAGCACCGCCTCGACGTGGCCGAAATGGTGATACGCCCGCGGCGGTTCGGCGTAGGCCGCCCGCAGCTGCGCCCATTGCGCCTCGGGCAGGGTCAGCGGCGCCGCGTTCATGCGCCGTGCTGCGCAGGGGCGGCGCGCAACGGCCAGCTGGCTTCGTGCAGGTAACGGCCCTGGCCCTGTACGCTGCGGATCAGGCTCAGCGACGTCGCCTGCCAATGCAGCGCCGGCACCTGCTGCGACGCCAACGCCTGATCGACATAGGCCAGGGTCATGTGCGGCAGATAGGCGCCGTCGGCGCGCGGCGCCACGCCGTGTCGGGCCAACTGCTGCTGGAGCGCCTGACGCAACGCCAGCAACGGCGCGGGCTCGGCATCACCGCGCAGTACCAGCGGTCGGCTACGCGCGCGGCTGTCGAAAGTCACCGCCTGGTCGAATGCAAGTTGAAAGGGCGAGGCCGCAAGCGCCTGCCCGGCGGCGCATGCCTGCTGCAGCAAGCGTGGCGGAATCCCGGCGTATTCGCCCAGATAGTGCAAGGTCACGTGCAGCCGCTCGGGCGGCAGCGCACGCCCGTGCAGACCATGCGCCTGGCACAGTTGCTGGCCAAGGCTGTGCACCGCTTGCGCGGTTCGCGTGTCGGGTAGCAGTGCAAAGAACAGGCTTTCGCGTGCGGCAGGCGCATCGAAACCGAGCGAAAACTGGGCGCCGGCAGGCGCAGCATCGGGAGACATGGGCAGAAGCGGCAAACGCCGCAATCAGGTCGGGCAGCGGTCGAGCACGCATGGTAGCAAGCGCACCGTCCCGCTGCAGACCATCGGCACGCCGACCCGGACAACGCCGCGATGCGGAGCGCCGGGCCGGCGGCGGGCGGCACTTATGCCGCGTTCTTCATCGCGTGCTTGCGGGTGCGCATCACGTCGTGGCAGGCGCGCACTTCCGGCAGCAGGCGGGTGGCGGCGTCGCGCGCGGCGACCGGGGTGTCGGCGTCGGCGATCGTCTCGTTGAAGGCCTTCAGCAGGCGATCTTCTGACTCTTCCAGCTCGGCGACGTAGCCGTACTTGGTGTCGCCCAGCGCGGCGCGGACCTTGCCGTACATCTGCTGCATGCTGCCGACCATGGTGCCGTGCTCTTCCGGCTTGCCGCCGACCGACTGCACCACTGCGCTCAGGCTGCTCACGATGTCCGACTTGACGCCGGCGATGCGCAGGAACAGCGCGGACAACTCGGCGTCGCCCACCTTCTTGGCGGCTTCTTCGTAGAAGTCCTTGCCGTCGCGGGAAATGGCGATGAGGTCGTTGAGGCTGTGCGTGGTCTTGCTCTGGATGCTCATGGGAAACTCCTGTGGCGAGGCCAGCGATATCGCGCAACGGGCACACGGGGGTGAACCTGGATATCGCACGGCGCGGTCGAGAGGATTGCCGCGTTGCGTGGTGTTGGCGATGCTGGGCAGAGCGGCATAAAGCGCACGTGAGCCATCGGCGCTCGCTCGTCACGCGGCATTGCCCGTGGTGAACACGCGTTCATGGCCGCACTGCGCAGTCAGACATGTGGCGAAGTTTTCACCATCCTGTCTGCGTGCATTGTGGCGCCTGCGTGGCAGCGACTTATCCACACGGTTGCCCCACGTTCGTCCACAGCGGTTGTGGATGACCGCCGCCATCGATCGCGTCGGCCGGAGACCGCTCGTCGGCACCGCCACGATGACCGTCCTGTCTCGCCAGCGAGGGCCTATAGTGCAGGCGAGCCCTCGCCACTGCAGGGCACCGCGAGGTGCGTCATGTTCGCCTGGACCGCGTTCGCCCTGCTCGCCGCCGCCACGGCCGCCCCGTCGCCGCCCACACCGTCGCGACCTTCATCGCACACGGCAGCGGCCGTCCAGAGAGAGGCGACACCGCCGGTTCGGGCGACGACTACCGCGGCAACCGCCGTTCCGATCCCTGAGCAGATCATGCAGCTGCCACCGGCGCTGCATGCGCTGCTGCAGCAGCGCATCGACCGCGGCGCCGATGCCGAACACCGTCTGCAGCAACTGGTGGCGCTGGCCTTCGATGCCAACGGCCTGGACCTGCAATACGACCCCAAGGCCACCCACAGCGTCGCCGAGAGCTACGCCACGCGCCACGTCAACTGCCTGTCCTTCACCCTGCTGTTCGTGGCGATGGCGCGCGACGTCGGGCTGCAGGCGCAGGTCCAGGAAGTACGCCGCGTGCTGAGCTGGTACAAGGACGGCAATGCGCTGTACAACGTCGGCCACGTCAACGCCGGCGTGCGCGTGGACAGCGGCCGCGGCAGCATCGACCTGGACCGCAGCGTGCTGATGGACCGGCGCGGGCCGCAGCCGATCTCCGACCGCCGCGCCCTCGCCCACTACTACAACAACCGCGGCGCCGAGCTGATGGTCGACGGCGATCTCGACGGCGCCCGCGCGTATCTGGCGATGGCCCTGCAGATGGACCCACGCTTCGCCGGGGCCTGGAACAACCAGGGTGTGCTGGCGATGCGCGATGGCGACAGCACCGCCGCCGCACGCGACTACGCCAAGGCGCTGGAGATCGATCCGGAACACCTGCCGGCGCTGTCCAACGCCGTGGGCCTGGCCCGACGCCTGGGCGACGGCACGCGGGAGGCCGCCCTGCAGCGGCAGATGGAACAGGTGCGCCAACGCGACCCATTCCAGCAATACCTGCTCGGCAACGAGGCGGAGCGACGCCAGGACTACCCCGCAGCGATTGCCTACTACCGGCATGCCCTGCACCTCTACGACGGCGCCCACCTGCTGTACTTCGCTCTGGCCCGCGCCTACCTGCACAGCGGCGACACCCGCCGCGCCACCGCGGCGCTGCGCGAGGCCATGGCCCACGCCGATCCGGCCACGCAACCGCGCTACCAGGGCAAGCTGGACGCGCTGCGCAGGCTGTCTTCCACGGCGCGACCGCTGCCCTAGCGCCCCCTAGCCGGCCGCATGCGCGCAGGCGCCACGCCGTGCCGCCTGGCGCGCCCACAGGTAGATCAGCAGGCCGCCCACGGCCATCGCCGCGCCGACATAGCCGGTGGAGGTCCAGCCCAGGCCGGCGCCGATCGCGATCCCGCCCAGCCACGGCCCCAGCGCGTTGGCCAGGTTGAACGCGGCATGGTTGGAGGCCGCGGCCAGGGTCTGCGCGTCGCTGGCCACGTCCATCAGGCGGGTCTGCAGCACCGGCGCCAAAGCGCCCATGCTGCCGACCGCGACCACCGCCGGCAGCACCGCCCACGGCGAGGTGGCCGCCAGCGGGAACACCAGCAACACCGCCAGCGACCACAGCAACACCAGCGGCACCGCGCGGAACTGCATCCGGTCGAACAGCCAGCCGCCGGCCAGATTGCCGAGCAGGCCGCCCAGCCCGAATGCGCCCATCGCCACCGGGATCCAGTGTTCGGACACGCCGGTGACCTCCATCAGGGTCGGTGCCAGATAGCTGAAGACGCAGAACATGCCGGCGAAGCCGATCGCGCCGATGCCCAGCGCCAGCCACACCTGCGTGCGGTTGAAGGCGCGCAGTTCGCGCAACGGCGAGGGCCGCGCCTCCTGCGGATCGGCCGGCAGCAGGCGCCACACCAGCACCACCGTCAGCACCGCGATCGCCGCGACCAGGGCGTAGGCATAGCGCCATTCCGCCACCTGGCCGAGCCAGGTCGCCAGCGGGTTGCCGACCAGCACCGCCAGGTTGAGGCCGAGCAGCACCCGGCTGACCGCCGCGCCACGCTGGTCGGGCGGACCGATCGACGCGGCCACCAGGGTCGCCACACCGAAATAGGCGCCATGCGGCAGGCCGGCGACGAAGCGCGCCAGCAGCATGCTGTGATAGTCCGGCGCCACCGCGCTGGCGAGATTGCCGAACGCATAGAAGCCCATCAGCGCCAGCAGCAGATCGCGCCGCGGCCAGCGCGCGCCGAGGATCGCCAGCAGCGGCGCACCGACCACCACGCCCAGCGCATAGGCACTGATCAGATGCCCGACCTGCGGCGCATCGATGACCAGACCACGGCCGATGTACGGCATCAGCCCCATGGTGGAGAACTCGCTGGTGCCGATCGCGAAACCGCCCATCGCCAGCGCGAACAGGATCAGCACGTAGCCGCGCTGCGACAGCGGCACCGTGGCGGATGAGGTCATGCGCACGTCCCGAAGGAAAGGGCCGCCCATTATTGTGCATTGCAGCAAGTCCTGCAGCCCCGCCTGCGCAACGCCGCGTTGCGCGGTGCCGCTGGTGGCGCCCGGGGTGGCGATGCCCTCGCGAAGGTGCCGCCGCAGCAACGCACTGTCCCACCGCACCGCCGGGAAACCGCCGCGCGCGTCCCCATGTCCTGCACGCACGCCGCCTTGCAGCGCCCCGCTGTAGGGTCGGCCGCCCCACCCCACCACCAAGAGACCCCCCGATGACCGACACCGCTTCCCCGCTGTTCACGCCGCTGCGCTTGGGCGCGATCGCACTGGCCAACCGCATCGTGATGGCGCCCCTGACCCGCAACCGTGCCGAAGGCGAAGGCCGCATCCCCTCGCCACTGGCCGCCGAGTACTACGGCCAGCGCGCCAGCGCCGGCCTGCTCATCGCCGAGGCGACCCAGATCAGCCCGATGGGCCAGGGCTACAAGGACACCCCGGGGATCTACAGCGACGCGCAGGTCGCGGCCTGGAAGAAAGTCACCGACGAGGTGCATCGCCGTGGCGGCAAGATCGTGCTGCAGCTGTGGCACGTCGGCCGCATCTCGCACGTCAGCCTGCTGCCGGGCGGCGCCGCGCCGGTGGCGCCCAGCGCGCAGCGCGCCGATGCCAAGACCTTCACCGCCGAGGGCTTCACCGACGTCTCCGCCCCGCGCGCACTGCGCCTGGACGAAATCCCCGCGCTGATCGAGGACTTCCGCCGCGCCGCCCGCAACGCCATCGCCGCCGGCTTCGACGGCGTGGAAGTGCATGCCGCCAACGGCTACCTGATCGACCAGTTCCTGCGCGACGGCAGCAACCACCGCGACGATGCCTACGGCGGCAGCATCGAGAACCGCACCCGCCTGCTGTTCGAAGTGGTTGAAGCGGTGGCACAGGAAATCGGCGCCGACCGTACCGGCGTGCGCCTGTCGCCGGTGACCCCGGCCAACGATGCGCGCGACAGCGACCCGCAGCCGCTGTTCGAGCGCGCGGTGGAACGCCTGGATCCGCTGGGCCTGGCCTTCGTGCACGTGATCGAAGGCGCCACCGGCGGCCCGCGCGACAACATCGCCTTCGACTATGCGGCGCTGCGCGCCAAGTTCCACGGTCCGTGGCTGGTCAACAACGGCTACGACAAGGCACTGGCCGAACAGACCGTGGCCTCCGGCCGCGCCGACGCAGTGGCGTTCGGCCGCCCGTTCATCGCCAACCCGGACCTGGTGGAACGACTGCGCCGCGACGCGCCCTTGAACCAGGTGGACGCCGACACGCTGTACGGCGGCGGCGCCAAGGGCTACACCGACTACCCGACGCTGGTTTGATCGCGTCCTGCGGCGGCACCGCATCGGTGCCGCCGCAGCGGGCGATGCAGTGGGGCTCGCCCGCTCACGCCTTGCGCAGGAAGCAGGTCTTCAGCACCAGGCCCTTGATCTTGTCCGAGTTGCCTTCGATGTGTTCGGCATCGTCTTCGACCAGGCGGATGCCGCGGATCACCGTGCCCTGCTTCAGCGGGATCGACGAGCCCTTGACCTTCAGGTCCTTGATCACCACCACCGTGTCGCCGGCCTGCAGCACGTTGCCGTTGCTGTCGCGTACCACCGTCGCCGCGTCGTTGGCGGCGTCGGCCGCGACCGGCCACTCGTGGCCGCAGTCCGCGCACACCCAGTTGGCGCCGTCGACATAGGTGTTTTCCAGGGTGCATTGCGGACAGGCGGGTGCGGCGGGCATGGGAATCCTTGATACGGCGACGACGGCGAGCCGCCTATTGTAGCCGCCCGCCCCGTGCCGCCGTGCGGCCGCGCCAGCCGCAGGAATCTCATGTCCGCTTCGTCCGGGTCCCGCCTCGCGATCTACGCCGCGCTCGCCGGCAATCTGGCCATCGCCATCGCCAAGTTCGTCGCCGCGGCGATCTCGGGCAGCTCGGCGATGCTCAGCGAAGGCGTGCATTCGCTGGTGGACACGGTCAACGAGCTGTTGCTGCTGTACGGCCTGCGCCGCGCCGCGCGCCCGGCCGATGAGACCCATCCGTTCGGCCACGGGCGCGAACTGTACTTCTGGAGCTTCATCGTCGCCCTGTTGGTGTTCGCGCTCGGCGCGGGGGTGTCGCTGTACGAGGGCATCGCCCATATCCGCGATCCGCAGCCGGCCAGCGACCACACCCTCAACTACATCGTGCTGGGGCTGTCGCTGGTGTTCGAGGGCGGCTCGTGGTGGGTCTCGCTGCGCGAGTTCCGCGCGCGCAAGGGCCGCCTGAGCTACGTACAGGCGTTCCGCGAGAGCAAGGACCCGAGCCTGTTCACCGTGCTGGTGGAAGACAGCGCAGCGTTGATCGGCCTGTTGATCGCGCTGGCCGGGCTGTTCGCAGCGCAATGGCTGGACATGCCGGAACTGGACGGCGTCGCCTCCGTCGGCATCGCCGCGGTGCTGGCCTGCTCGGCGTTCGTGCTGGCGCGCGAGACCAAGGGCCTGCTGATCGGCGAGCCGGCGGCGCGCCCGCTCGGCGACGCGCTGCGGCGCATCGCCGCGGCCGATCCGGACGTGCTCGCGGTCAACGGCGTACTCAGCGTGCAGATGGGGCCGGACCAGGTGGTGGCCGCGCTCAGCGCCGAGTTCGAGGACCAGCGCAGCACCGCGCAGATCGAAGCGTGCATCGAGCGCATCGAGGCCGCCGCGCGCGCCGAGCATCCGGAACTGCAGGCGCTGTTCGTCAAGCCGCAGACCCCGGAGACCTGGCTGGCCCGGCGCACCGCGCTGCGCCGGCCGCCGCCGGCCTGAATGGCGGCGCCCCGACGCGACTTGCGGCCCTGCGCCGCTTTTCGTTAGGGTAGCCGGGTAGCACCCCTCTCATCGCGCTGTGACTGTGCCGGCGTATCCCCCTTACTCACTGAACGAGGTTTCCCATGGAGATCGCCAACGGGCTTGTCGCCACCATCCACTACACCCTCACCGACGACGCCGGTGAAGTGATCGACCAGTCCTCGCCGGACAATCCGCTGAGCTACCTGCACGGCGCCGGCAACATCGTGCCGGGCCTGGAAAAGGCGCTGACCGGCAAGCGCACCGGCGAGTCGGTCACCACCGACGTGATCCCGGCCGAGGGCTACGGCCCGCGCCACGAGCAACTGGTGCAGCAGGTGCCGCGCGGTTCGTTCCCGGATGCCGGGTCGCTGGCGCCGGGCATGCAGTTCCAGGCGCAGACCGACCAGGGCCCGCTGCTGGTCACGGTCACCGAGGTCGGCGAAGAACTGGTGACCATCGACGGCAACCACCCGCTGGCCGGGCAGGTGCTGCACTTCGCCGTGGAAGTGGCCGGCGTGCGCGAGGCCACCGAGCAGGAAAAGAACCAGGGCCACGCCGGCGCCGCGCTGTAAGCGACCCGGTTTCGCGCCCCCGACGAGGCCCGCCGATGCGGGCCTCGTGCGTTTGCGACCGCGCTTGCGTCGCGCGGCGGCTTGCCCCACAGTGCGCGGCCCCTCCCGCCCCCGGCACCGTCATGCGCCTCGGTATCGACTTCGGCACCAGCAATTCCGCCGCCGCCGCGGTGATCGACGGCCGCGTGGTGCCGATCGAGTTCGGCGCGCAGCAGCAGTTCCGCACCACGGTGTACTTCCCCGAGGTGATGCGCGACCCGGCCGAGTTCGACCTGACCCCGGCGCTGGAACGGCAGGTGGACGAGCTGATCGAATCCGGCCGCCGCGACGCGCTCGCCGCCGGCCGCGAACGCAGCCCCGACGCGTTGCGCCGCGACGCGATCCGGGTGGTGCGCCGGCAGTGGATGGAAACGCAGATGCGCGAGCCGCGCAGTTCCGCGGCGCTGCTGCAGAACGCGGTATACGGCGATGATGCACTGGACGCGTATTTCGTCGAAGGCGAAGGCAACCTGGTGCAGAGTCCCAAGTCGATGCTGGGCTACAACCTGCATCCGCGCGCGCGCCAGACCATCACCGGCATCGCCGCGCACATTCTCGAACACATCCGCCTGACCGCCTCGCAGCAACTGGGCGTGCAGGTGCGCCGCGCCCTGCTCGGCCGCCCGGTGCAGTTCCGCAGTTCGATCGGCGAGGCCGGCAACGCGCAGGCGCTGGAGATCCTGCACAGCGCCGCGATCACCGCCGGCTTCGACGACGTCGCCTTCCTGGAGGAACCGGCCGCCGCGGCGATGCATTACCACGCGGTCAGCCGCGAGCGCCACACCGCGGTGGTGGTGGACATCGGCGGCGGCACCACCGACATCGCCCACGCCAGCGTCGGCGGCGACGCCGCGCCGCAGGTGCACCGCGCCTGGGGCATCCCGCGCGGCGGCACCGACATCGACCTGGCGCTGAGCCTGGCCGGGTTCATGCCGCAGTTCGGCCGCGGCATCACCCGCGTGCCCTCGCACCACTACGTCGAAGCGGCGATGGTGCAGGACACCACCCGCCAGCGCGATTTCCGCCAGCACCGCTACGACGCCGTCCCCGCGCCGTACGAGGCGCGCCTGCAGGCGCTGCAGGAACCGGGCAACACCGCGCGCCTGTACCGTGCGGTGGAGCGCAGCAAGATCCGCCTCAGCGACGCCGAGCGGCACACAGAGACGCTGGACTACATCGAAGCCGGCTTGCAGGTGCAGGTGCAGGCCGAGGAACTGGTGCAGGCCGCACGCAGCTACCTGGAAGCCCTGCAGGAGCTGCTGGCGCAGGTGCGCCAGGACATCGGCGGCGACCCGGCCGCGGTGTTCCTGACCGGCGGCATGTCGCGCGCCGGCTACCTGCAGCGCCTGGTCGTTGCCGCGTTCCCGCAAGCGCGCCTGGTCCACGGCGACCCCTCGTTCGGCGTGGTGCAGGGCCTGGCGCTGGCCGCCGCGCAGGACTGACGCAGCACAGGCAGCACAGGCGTCGGCGGCCCCTCCCCGACCGGTCGCTCGCGGCCGGCGCGCCGCCTGCGGCCCGCATTGTTCATGCAGCGGGCGCACGACTGGCGTAGCATGGCGGCACGCTTCAGCGTCACGTCGCTACGCGCGTCTCGTCCGGCCGTTCCTGTCGCCCGACTCGCTTCCTTCTCGCGCCAACCTCCGTCCCTTTACGGGCCGGATCCTTCGGAGCGCCATGTCCCCCGCCCTTGCCACGCTCCAGATCGAGCGTCTGGCGTCGCCGCTTCAGCCACCTTCCTGGCCGACAGGTCCGGATCGGGGCGGCGACGCATGAGCGAGAGCGCGCGGGACGCGACCGACGCTGACATCGCCTGCGACCGCTGCGACGCGATCTGCTGCCGCCTGACCGTCCTGGTGATGCCGGACGACCACGTCCCCGAGCATCTCACCGAGTACACCCGCGAGGGTCTGCACGTGATGGCGCGCGACGAGGACGGCTGGTGCGTGGCGGTGGACGGCGCGCGCATGTGTTGCTCCATCTACGCGCAGCGCCCGGCGGTCTGCCGCAAGTTCGCGATGGCCGGCCCGTACTGCCGCGAGATCCGCCGTACCCACCACGAGCAACTGACCCGTGGCATTCCCCTGACGATGTACTGACTGCAGGAGTTCCAGCATGGCACGACCGACCAGCACCACCGCTTCGCCCGGCGCCAGGAACACACGCGGCGCCAGCGCCGCGGACAAGGCGCAAAAGGGCCTCAGCCGCGAGCGCATCGAGGCCGACCTGGCCGCGTTCCACCAGGCCGGCGGCCGCGTCGAGGTGCTCGGCACCACCCGCGTGCTGAAGAAGGTCGACGTCGCCGACGCGGGCTAGCGCCCGCGCATCCCGCCGTCATCGCGCACCTGCGGCGGGACACGGCCGGACGTGGACGCCGGGCCACGCCGCGCGAGGACGCGGCGCCTGGCACGCGACGACGGCGCCTCCGGTTGGCGCCGACGACCACACGGCCAGGTCCAACACGGCGTCCTCGGAGCGCCGGCGCCGGCGCGCAAGCACGGCACCGTCTTCACGCTAAAAGCGCATACTGCGATCTCTTCCACGGTCTCGTTTCGGCATGCTCCTGCGCTCCCTGTCCGCCGAACTCGGCCAGCCCGCCTGCGGCAACTGTCGCGATGGCGAGCCGCTGGATTTCGCCGTGCGCATGGCGTTCCAGCCGATCGTCGATGCCGCCACCCGCTCCATCTACGCCTACGAGGCGCTGGTGCGCGGCGAGGACGGCAGCGGCGCGGCGGCGGTGCTGGCGCGGGTGCGCCCGCAGCAGATGTACCGCTTCGACCAGACCTGCCGGGTGCAGGCGATCGCCACCGCCGCGCAGCTGGGCCTGCGCACGCGCTTGTCGATCAACTTCATTCCCAATGCGGTGTACGAACCGGCGACCTGCATCCGCCTGACCCTGAGGGCGGCCGAGCACTTCGGCGTGCCCACCGGCGACCTGATCTTCGAGTTGAGCGAGTCCGAACGCATCGCCGACCTGCCCAAGGTCGTGCGCATCCTGCGCGACTACGCGCAGCGCGGCTTCCTCACCGCGATCGACGACTTCGGCGCCGGCCACTCCGGCCTCAACCTGCTCGCCGATTTCCAGCCGCACCTGATCAAGCTGGACATGGCGCTGATCCGCGGCATCGACGGCAGCGCCGCGCGCCGCCACATCGTCGGCGGCATCGTCGCGATGGCCGCGCCGCTGGGCTGCCGCATCCTCGCCGAGGGCGTGGAGACGCCTGCCGAGTACCGTGCACTGCGCGCGCTGGGCATCGACCTCTACCAGGGCTATCTGTTCGCCAAGCCGGCGCTGGAAGCCTTGCCGGACGTCACCGAGGCGCAGTGGGAGGCGCTGGAACGCGCCGGCTGAGCCGCCCACCGCCGCAGCGCACGCCAGCACGACTTGCCCGCGGCGGCCACGCTTGCGACCATCGCGCCTCCCCTGCGTGTTCCGAAGTGCAATGCCCTCGCTCCATACCCTGCTGCCGCCGTGGACGCACCGCTGGCTCGACGTGATCGTGCCCGGCGCGCAGATCGTGCTGATCGTGCTCGGCGCGTGGTTGCTGCGGACCTTGCTGCGACGGTTGATCCGGCGCCTGGGCGAGCACTACGCGCTGCCGCCGGAACTGGTGATGATGGCGCGCCGCGGCAGCGGCTTCGTGATCTACGCGGCGGCGCTGCTGCTGATCCTGGACCGCTTCGGCGTCTCCGGCACCGTGCTGTGGACCGCCTTCACCGGCTTCGCCGCGGTCGCGGCGGTGGCGTTCTTCGCCGCCTGGAGCGTGCTGTCCAACATCTTCTGTACGCTGTTGATCTTCACCACGCGCCCGTTCCGCCTGCACGACCACATCGAATTGCTGGAGAACGGCGAAAAGCCGGGACTGAAGGGCCAGGTGATCGACATCAACCTGATCTACACCACGCTGCGCGAGGAACGCGACGGCGACGGCGAGAGCGTGCTGCAGATCCCCAACAGCCTGTTCTTCCAGCGCAGCACGCGCCGCTGGCGCGGCCATCCGGCTCCATCCGGGCTAGGCTGAGCGCCGCACGCCACCGACGCGGACGCTGACGCCACGCACATGACGAAGCCGCTATGGTCGATGCCAGCCGCCTAGCGCGGCGATCTCCCCTTTCCCGACCAGGTACTGCATGGAACCCGTCATTCATCCGTTCGCCGACCTCTTCGCCCAACTTGGCCTGCCCAACAGCGAAGACGAGATTCGCCAGTTCATCGCCCAGCATGCGCCGCTGCCCGATGACATGCGCCTGGAAGAAGCCCCGTTCTGGACACCCGCGCAGGCACAACTGCTGCGCGAGGAGCGCCTGGAAGACGCCGACTGGGCGATCGTGGTCGATCAGCTCAACATCGCGCTGCACGCAAAGCCTGCGCTGGAGACCGATCGCGCCGGCTGAGCCTCAGCGCAGCTGGCTGTCCTTGCTGCCGCGGCGGTTGTAGCCGCTGTGCTCGTGCTGCGCGCGGTCCTGCGCGTCCTGGCAGGCCACGCACAGGCGCACACCCGGCACGGCCTTGCGCCGCGCCTCGGGAATCGGCGCGTCGCAGTCCTCGCAGTGGCTCAGCCCCGGCCCCTGCGGAAGTTGGCTGCGCGCCCGCTTGATCGCATCCTCGACGGTCGCATCGATCTGGTCCTGCACCGCGCCGTCGCCTGCCCACCCAGTGGCCATGGTCGTCTCCGCACTCTTGCCTTGCCTGGATGATGCGGCCCGCACCGGCGAATGCAATGCACGCCGGCTTCACCTCGCCGAGACGTTCATGCAGCGCCGCCCGGCGTCCCGCCTCACCAGATCAGGTCGTCCGGGACCTTGAACTGGCTGTAGTACGGATCGTCCTCGCCGCTGGCCGGCGTTGCTGCCAGCGCATCGAACACGATGGTCGCCGGATCGCGCGCGACGATCTTCTCCACGACGGCGCGCGGCACCGGCACGTAGCCGGCATCCAGCCGCGCGATCGCCACGCTGCCGGCGATCAGCTGCGCGCGCAGCGCCGCATCCACCCGCAGCCGCTGGATCTTGCCGGCATCGGTGAAGTGGTAGTCGATCTCGCCGTCGGCCTTGAGCTTGTGGCTTTCGACCAGTTGCCGCGCCTGCGCGCGCTGCTCCTGCACACGCGCCTGCGCATTGCGCTCGGCGGACAGCGCACGATCGCGCTCCACCCGCTCCTGCCGCAACCGCTCGCTCTCCAGCTGCTCGGCACTGGGCGGCGGCGGGGTCTTGCCCTGGCGCGCCTTGGCCTGCTCGCGCGCGACCTGCGCCACCTGGCTCTTCTTCACCAGGCCGGCCTTGAGCAGTTGCTCCTGCAGGGGATTGCGCATCGGAAGCGTCCACGGACTCGGATTCGGGAGGCGCATGATACCCGCAGCGCCGGTGCCCGCCCGCGAAGGCCGCACACGGCGGATGCCCCGCCGCGCGCGCCAGGCTAAGGTGGCGGGATGGACACCCTGCGCTACCTCGTCGGCTACCCACCCCAGGTCCTGGACCAGGTGCGCGAACTGATCGCGCGCCAGCGCCTGGGCGACTGGCTGCGCCGCCGCTACCCCGAGGCCAACGCGGTGCGCACCGATCGCCAGTTGTACGACTACACGCAGGCGCTGAAGGACCGTTGCATGCGCAGCGCCGAGCCGCTGCACAAGGTGATCTACGACAACCGCCTGCAGGCGGTGAAGCACGCACTCGGCACCCACACCACGGTGTCGCGGGTGCAGGGCGGCAAGCTCAAGGCCAGCCGCGAGATCCGCATCGCCGGCGTGTTCCGCGATGCGCCGGCGGCGTTCCTGCCGATGATCGTCGCCCACGAACTGGCGCACCTGAAGGAAAGCGCGCACAACAAGGCCTTCTACCAGCTGTGCGCGCACATGACGCCGGACTACCACCAGTTGGAATTCGACCTGCGCCTGTACCTGACCCAGTTGGAACTGGCCGAGCACTGAGGCGCAGCTGCGTGGCAGCGTCCCCGCGACGCCCGTACACTGCGCCCCCGACCGATCGCGTACTGCCGATGCCCAGCCCCGTCCGTCTCGACAAGCATCTCGCCGCCCTGCTGCCGTGTTCGCGCGGCGAGGCGCAGCAGTACATCGAGGGCGGCTGGGTCAGCGTGGACGGGGTGGTGGTCGAGGAACCGCAGACGCCGATCACCACCCAGCAGGTGACGCTGGCGCCCGACGCGCAACTCGGCCCGGCGCAGGCGGTCACGCTGCTGCTGCACAAGCCGGCGGGGATGCGCGCCGAAGAGGCGCTCGCGCTGGCGACGCCCGGCAACCGCAGCGCGCTGGATGCCAGCGACATGCGTGTGCTCAAGCGCCATTTCCTGCGCCTGAGTCTGCCGCTGCCATTGGAGACCGAGGCCAGCGGATTGCTGGTGCTGAGCCAGGACCGCCGCGTACTGCGGCGGCTGAGCGAGGATGCGGCCACGCTGGAGCAGGAGTTCGTGGTGGAGGTGAGCGGCACGTTGCAGCCCTACGGCCTGCATCGGCTCGCGCACGGCCTGCGCCATGGCCAGCGCACGCTGCCGCCGTGCAAGGTCAGCTGGCAGAGCGAACAGCGCCTGCGCTTCGCGATCAAGCACGTGCAGCCGGGCCAGTTGCACGACATGTGCGCGCAGGTCGGGCTGGAAGTGACCGGCCTGCGCCGCCTGCGCATCGGCCGCATTCCGCTGGGCAAGCTGGCGCCGGGCGAGTGGCGCTATCTGCCGGAGGGTGAGCGGTTCTGAGGGATTGCGGGTGCGGCCTCGCCGATCGTTGTTGCCGGCGGTCGTACCCTCACCCCAACCCCTCTCCCGGGGGAGAGGGGCTAGGAGCGCGCGTGGCTCAGGGCTTTGCCAGCGCGCGCTGGATCGCCTGCTCGGCCAGTGGCGCCATCACCGCATAGCCGGCGTTGTTGGGGTGCACGCCATCGATGGCCACGGTCTTGTCCATGCCGCCGTCGCGGTTGCTCAGCTTGCTGTAGTAGTCCAGGTACACCGCGTCGTGCTGCTGCGCGTACTGCTGCATCCACGCGTTGAGCGCACGCACCTTCTGCGCCGGCTGCAGGCCCGGCCGCCACGGATAGTCGGTCACCGGCAACACCGAAGCCAGCACCACCTTGATGTGATGCGCCTGCGCAAGCTCGGTCATCGCGCTGAGGTTGTCCTCGATCATCTCCAGGGTGGACAGCCCGGTGTTGCCGGCCAGATCGTTGGTGCCGGCCAGGATCACCACCACCGCCGGCTTCAGGTCGATCACGTCCTGGCGGAAGCGCACCAGCATCTGCGCGGTGGTCTGCCCGGAAATGCCGCGATTGACGTAAGCGGACTTGCCGGGGAAGAACGTGGTGCCTTCGCGACGGCCCCAGGCGTCGGTGATGGAGTCGCCGTAGAACACCACGCGCGGCGCGTCCGCGGCCGGCGCCGGCAACGCGGCATTGTCGGCGCGATAGCGCTGCAGTTGCGCCCAATCGAGGAGGCGCTGCTGCATCGCCTTCACTTCGTCGGGCTTGAGCGTGTCCGGCGCACGCGTGTACAGCGCATCGACCTTGCCCTCCAGCGCCGCGGTGGACACGGGCGTTGCCGCCTGCACGGCGCCGGCGGCCGTGGCGCACAGCGCGATGGCGAGGGACAACAGCGAGGGGCATTTCATCGAGGCATTCCTTGTGCGGACAACGGTGATCGCACAGTGTAACCAACCGCTCGCACCGCCCATGCGGCGTCGCCGCAGCGCACTGCGGCACGTCCGACTGCACCGCAATTCAGCCCGCGCTCACGCGGCGAATCCGGCACACGGGATCGATGGCGCATATCGCCACGCGCCACGCGGACGCAATCTGCCGCGCCGTATCGATGCGCGGCAACACGCGGCCGCGACGGCCATCGCAGCCTGCGACGACATGCGTCACGCGCGTGCCGGCACGATGACAACGCGATGCCGCCACCATCGTTTTTCGCTATCGCAGCAACCTTTTGCAAAGGCCCTAACTTTTTCGTAAGTACATGACACGCAAGGATTTTCACTTCTAGGATGGCCGCGGACGTGACGGGGGGATCCTCACTCCCAAGCCCGAAGGACATCCATGAAAACGCGTGATGCACACCAGAACCACTCCCGCCTGCGGCTGGCGTTGATTCCCGGCTTGATGTTCAGCGCAATGGCGATGGCGCAGTCCGCAGGCACCGCAGCGGCGACGACCGACACCAGCGCCGCCAGCGCACAATGGCGCAGCACGTTCTCCGGCGGCACGCCGTTCGCCACGCACAGCCTCTGGGACAGCGCCGGCGGCGGCTTCCTCAACACCCGCTTCGCGCCCGGCGAATGGCAGATCACTCCGTTCAACGCCGCGCGCCTGAAGACCGCGTGGACCTTCACCACCCAGGGCGACGTCTCGGCCACGCCGACCGTGCAGGGCACGGCGCTGTACGTGCCGGACTGGGGCGGCCAGCTGTATCGCATCGACACCGACCTGGGCAAGGCGGTGTGGCAGGTGAAGCTGGCCGACTACACCGGCATCGCCGGTTCGCTGTCGCGCAACAGCCCGGCGATCGCGCGCGACAGCGTGCTGGTCGGCGACCAGGCCAGCGGCACGGTGCTGGCGATCGACAAGGCCACCGGCAAGCTGTTGTGGAAGACCCTGGTCGAATCCAACCCGCAGGCGCGCATCACCGCCTCGCCGGTGATCTACGGCGACCGCGTCTACGTCGGCGTGTCCTCCGGCGACTGGGGCGGCCTGAGCGCCGGCTACAAGTATTCCTTCCGCGGCAGCGTCGCCGCGCTGGACCTGAAGACCGGCAAGCTGCTGTGGAGCTTCCGCACCACGCCGGAGGGCTACACCGGTGCCTCGGTGTGGGGCACGCTGGCGATCGATCCGCTGCGCCAGCGCGTCTACGCCACCACCGGCAACAACTACTCGGTGCCGACCGAGGTGGCCAGCTGCGTCAAGAACGCCAACGGCGACAAGACCGCGCAACTGGCCTGCATGGCGCCGGACAACTACGTCGACTCGGTGTTGGCGCTGGACATGCGCAGCGGCAAGCCGGTGTGGACGCGCCGCCTGCAGGGCGCCGACGCCTGGTCGCTGTCGTGCCTGGTCGCGCCGACCAATGGCCTGTGCCAGGACCCGCAGGGGCCGGACTACGACTTCAGCGGCGGCGGCGCCAACCTGTTCACGGCGATCCGCAACGGCAAGCCGCAGGCGCTGGTCGGTGCCGGACAGAAGAGCGGCGTGTACTGGGCCTTCGACGCCGACACCGGGCAGACCGTGTGGTCGACCCAGGTCGGCCCGGGCGGCACCGCCGGCGGCATCGAGTGGGGCTCGTCGGTGGATCCGTTCTCCGGTCGCGTGTACGTGGCCATCAACAACAACGAGCACACGCCGTACACGCTGGCGCCGGGCAACACCGAGACCTGGAACGCCGGCTCCTGGGCCGCGCTGGATGCGGCCAGCGGCAAGATCCTCTGGCAGGTCAAGGTGCCGGGTACCGATCCGGTGCAGACCGCGTTCGGCGCCGGCGGCCGCGGCCCGCTGGCGTCGTCGCCGGGCCTGGTCTATGCCGGCTCGATGTCCGGCGCGATGACCGTGCTCGATGCCAAGACCGGCGCCACGCTGTGGAGCTTCGATGCCGGCGGCTCGGTGTCCAGCGCACCGGCGATCGTCGATGGTGCGGTGTACTGGGGTGCGGGCTACAGCCGCTTCAACTTCGGCACCGGGGTCAACAAGCTGTACAAGTTCGTGCCGTCGAACCGGCGCCGCTGAGCGCAGCTCGGGACCGCCTCTTCGGTTGTAGTGCCTCTCCTGCGAATGCCTCTCCTGCGCAAGCGGGAGAGGCTGTTGCACGACGATCGAGCGCATCGCATCGCGAAGCGCAAGGCGCCAGGTGAGATCACGTGGCGCACGTACGCTTGGACAGCGCGCGCTGCGACGAGAGCTGACACGAGGCAACGCCAGGCCCATGAAGATCCGGGGGCTCCGCTTCCCGCGAAGCCCGCCGACGATCAGCTGACCGCTCAGTTGAACGTGTAGTCCAGGGTCAGGAACATTTCCCGGCCGTTGTACTCGCTCGCGGTCTGCCCGGTGGTGACGAACTCGAAGCCGCCGGCGTAATACGGAATCGCACCGACCTTGTCGAAGATGTTCGACACGGTGAGCTTCGCATGCAGGTCCGGCGTGACCTGCAGGCCGACCGAGCCGTTCCAGGTGATCCAGGCCGGCGCGTGGCCCCGGTAGGTCGTATCCGGCACGGTGACCTGGTTGCCGTCCTGGGTGACCTGGCAGACGCCGGTGGAGATCGTGTTGCCGCCATTGGACACCGTGACCATGCCGGGCTGGATGCCGTTGGGCAGCACGTCGCAGCCGGCGTAGTTGGGGGCGCGCATGCGGCCGTTGCGCACGCCGGAGATCGACACGTTCCAGCGGCCCTTGGTCCAGTCGGCGATCCAGGTCATGCGGCTGGCCACGTTCTGATAGCGGGTGTTCTGCAACGGATCCGACGCCAGCACGCGCTGCTTGTACGACAGGTTGTTGGTGTAGTTGATGCCGGCACGGAAGTCGCCGTAGCCGTCGGTGTGGAACTTGTAGTCCAGCGTCGCATCGACGCCGGCCACGTACAGCGAGGCTTCGTTGATCGGGCCCGATTGCACCGAGACGATCTGGCCGTTGGCGTCGCGCTTCACCATCTGGGTGACCATCTGGCAATACTCCGATCCGGCCACGTGCGCCGTGTACGGCGACAGGCCCGACGTCCCGTTCGGCTTCAGCCCGGTCAGGCAGCCGGCTTCGTCGGCCAGCACGGTGTCCTGGCCGAGGTACTGGATGGCGTTGTCCACGCCCATGTTCCAGTAGTCGGCCGACACCGACAGCCCCTGCACGCCCGGCACCTGCCAGACGAAGCCGTAGGTCCAGGAGTGGCCGGTCTGCGGCAGCAGCAGGCGGCTGCCGTTGGTGTAGAGCGTGTAGTACTGCGACCCGGGACGCTGCACGCTGTTGCACCAGGTGTTGTTGTTCTGCCCGGCCTTGATCGCGTTCACGCACTGCAGCGGGTCGGCGTAGAAGCCCACCGGCGAGGTCGAACCGGTCAGGTAGATGGCCTGCATGTCCGGCGCCTTGAAGTTGGTGCCGTAGCTGCCGCGCAGCAGCAGACCGTCGTACGGGCGCCATTCCAGGCCCGAGCCCCAGGTTCGGGCGATGTCGGCACGGCTGGCGTCGTTGTACTTGTCCAGGCGGCCGGACAGCGTCCAGGTCACCGACTCCAGCACCGGCACGCGGAACTCCGTGCCCAGCGAGAAACGCTGCCGGGTGCCGGCACCGGTGAGGTAGGCGCCGAACGGGTTCTGGAATGTGGACGGATCCGCCGCACGCGGGTCGGGCGACAGCTTGAAGCCGTTGTGTGCGGCTTCGAGCACCGCGGCCCAGCCCACCGACCGATCGGCCCAGGGCAGCTTGAACAGGTCGCCGTTGACGCGCAGTTGCGCCTGGTCGAGCCAGGACGACGCGGTGTTGACGCCGGTCACCGCGAACTGGTCGTACTGCTGCGGGGTGATCGGGTTCCAGAACTGCTGCCAGTTGAAGGCGTAGATCGGCAGGCCGTCGGCGGTGGTGCCCTGCTGCTGGCCGAGGAAGAAGGTGTTGGTGGCCTGCGCGTTGTAGCCGGTGAACTCCTCGCGGACGATGTACTTCTGCGTGTTGAGGTTGAGGTCCCAGTTGAAACGGCCGTCGAACACGGTGCCGCGCAGGCCGGCCTGCAGGTTCCAGTTGCGCTCGCGATCGTAGGTGTTGGCGCTGACGCCGATCTCTTTCTGAGTCAGCTGGCGGATCACCTGGTTGACCGTCTGCCCGGTGGTCTGGTCGTAGAACGGGCCGGCGCTGAACACGTTGAGCTGCGTGTTGGAGATGCCCACGGTCTGGTACAGCGCGGCCGAGCCGTAGAACTGCAGACCGTTCTGGAAGTCGTACTCGCCCGCCAGATAGCCGCTGTTGCTGATGCTGCCCGGGGTCAGCACCCAGTTCTGGAACAGCGCCGGCTGCGCGCAGTAGAAGCCGTTGTCGGTGACGCCGGTGACCTGGGTGCCGTTGGTGGTCACCGAGTGCGACTGGGTCAGGCGCGAGTTGGTGAACTTGTCGCAGGTGCCGGCGGGCGGCGTGATGTAGCGGCCGTTGGCGTCAGTGGCCGACAGCGCGATCGCGCCGGCGGCATCGTACTGGTAGCCGAACATGCGCGAGGCCGGACCCCAGGCGCCGTAGCCCGCGTCGGCCACGGAATCCTGGTACGGCCGGTCCATGCCCCACAGCGCGCTGCGGTTGGAGTGCTCCAAATTGTAGGTCACGTGCCAGTTGTCGCCCGCGCGGCCACCGACGTAGTTGATGTCGCCGTATCGGCGGCCGCCACGCGTCGCGCCGCCCGCAGTGACCTGCAACTGGTTGCCCTGGTAGTCCTTCTTCAGGATCACGTTCACCACGCCGGCGACCGCGTCCGAGCCGTAGATCGACGACGCGCCGGAGGCCAGCACTTCGATGTGATCGATCATCCCGGTGGGGAGGTTGTTGAAGTTCTGGAAGTTGCTCTGCTTGTTGAGCGGCTGCGGGTAATCGACCACGCGATGGCCGTCGATCATCAGCAGGCTGAAACCGGGACCGAGTCCGCGCAGGTTCACCGAGCGCGCATTGACCGAACTGGAGCCCCACGAGGCCGGGTCGGACACCTGCTGGCCCACCTGCGGCAGCGAGTCGAGGAATTCCCACAGGGTGGTGTAGCCCTGCTTCTTGATCTCTTCGCCGGTGATGGTGACCACCGGCGCAGGGCCTTCGACCTCCACGCGCGGGATCAGCGATCCGGTGACCGTCACCGCCTTGAGTTCGACCGGCTTGTCGGCCTTGCCGGCGCCATTGGGCGGGGCCGCGTCATCGGGCGCGGATTGCGCCATGACAGAGGGCGCCCACAGGGCGAGCGCAACGGAACTGGCGATGAGTCCACGCCGGAAAGCGATTCTGTTCACTGGTCTCCCCCCACAGGAGCGATCGATGTTGGAGATATGCCGAGCCCGCCCTAGCCCCCTGGCCTCGCGCGGGCCGTCCGCAAGGCGGTGCATACAAGAACGAAAAGTTCATATATGCGACGCCAGCGTTATAGGCCGAATTTGAATCGATGCAAGCTGCGTCGCAGCACGCCAGATACCGATTCAAGTGATTGAATCTACTGAAATTTGTCGGAAAGATTGCAGAAAGGTGGCAACCGGTCAGGACCGTGCTCGGCGGGAGCGTCCGCGCCTTGCTTCATGCGGCTCGGCGGGGCGGCCTGAGCCGCTGGTGAGCGTGAGCGGGCGGACTGGCCGACGTCCGTGTCGACGTGTCGATCAGGCCGCTCCAGATAGCGCTACCCATCCTGCCCTTCCCAATCGACAGGCTCGTATCCGCATTGCAGCGCGCAGGCAACGGCACCGCTGCGGCATCGCAGCGCCGTGCGCTTCTTTCGCGCCATCACACGCAATGTGAGCAGCTGTCTACGAAACCGGCCCTCCGAGCGTGACGCCTGACACGCAACCGCCCTGGCGTCGTCCGTAGCCTCGGCAGGCACCTCGAACTCGGGTGCAATGGCATCCGGTCCCCTGCCGGATGGTCTCGTCCCTCTTCGCAGAAGGAAGATCGATGAATCGCAAGCATGCGTTGTACCTGGCGTTGCTCGCCGGCATTGCCGGCATGTCCCCCGCCGCCATGGCTGCCACTCCCCCAGCAGCCGAAATGGATTCCGCCCCGGTCGAAGCCCGCCCGGAAGCCGCCGCGCTCGGTGGCGCGGAACTGCGCAGCCTTCCCCCGGGCAGCGCGCACGCCCCGCGCCTGATCGAACTTGCCGCGCCCGACAGCAGCAAGGCCGCGGCGATGAAGCAGGCACGCGGGCAACAGGTCAAGCACGGCCAGCCGCTGCAGATCGGCTTTTCCCGCGACGTCGCCAAGCCCGACATCAACCTGCGTCGCCTGCGCTGGCAGACGCTGCCCAACGGCGCCCAGGTCACCAGTTTCGAAATCGCCTCGACCAACGCGCAGGCGCTGCGCGCAGCGCTGCAGCTCAGCGGCAGCGGCGCCCAGCCCGGCGATCCGCGCAAGGCGACGCTGCGCTTCGCCGGCGAGGATGGCCGTGTGTTCCAGCAGAGCGGCGCCGAGTTCGCCGGCAGCCAGCCCGGCTGGTCGGCGGTGATCGCCGGCGCGCGCATGGTGGTGGAAATCGAACTGCCGGCCGGCCAGTACCCGCAAGGCTTCGCGCTGAAGATCCCGCAGCTCTCGCACCTGGACATCAGCCCGGTGGCCAGCGACACGATGATGCGGCCGATGATCGGCGAGAGCGATTCGTGCGAGCGCGACATCGTCTGCCGCGCCAATCCGACCTCCGGCTTCACCTCGGCGGCCAAGTCGGTGGCGCGCATGACCTTCACCAGCGGCGGCAGCACCTACCTGTGCACCGGCACCCTGCTCAACAACAGCAATTCGCCGAAGAAAGCGATGTTCTGGAGCGCGGCGCACTGCATCAGCACCCAGACCGTGGCCAATACGTTGCAGACCTACTGGTTCTACGACGCCACCACCTGCGGCGGCTCCACGGTCAATTCCAACTACACCACCCTCGGCGGCGGCGCCTACCTGCGCTATACCAACACCACCCGCGACACCACGCTGCTCGAGCTCAAGAGCGCTCCGCCGAGCGGCGCGTTCTACGCGGGCTGGAGCAGTTCGGCGATCGGCTCGACCGGCACCGCGATCGAGGGCATCCACCACCCGGCCGGCGACGTCAAGAAGTACTCGCTGGGCAAGGTCACCGCGCTGTCCAGCTCCATCGACGGCAAGTCGCCGCTGTATCGCGTGCAGTGGAGCACCGGCGTCACCGAAGGCGGCTCGTCCGGCTCCGGCCTGTTCACCGTCAACAGCAGCGGCGCCTATCAATTGCGCGGCGGCCTGTATGGCGGCACCTCGTACTGCAGCGCACCGAGCGATCCCGACTACTACTCGCGCTTCGCCGACGTGTATTCGTCGATCCAGCAGTATCTGAGCCCGTAAGCCAAGGTCCGGGAGGGCCGTACTCCCGCACCTGCGCCTAGGACAGGCCGTCCCGATGACGGCCTGTCCGTTTCGCACGCCGAAGCCGCGCAGCGGCTACACTCAGGGCATTCCCCTGACGGCAGACATGCATTGGCCAAGCCCAACTACTCCTTCGAAAAGCGGCAGCGCGAGCTGGCCAAGAAGAAACAGCAGGAAGAAAAAGAAGCGCGCAAGCGCGAAGCGCGTGCCGCAGCGGCCAAGCCCGCCGCCGACGACGACGCTGCAACGCACGAAGCCGATACCGCCAGCGACGCCTAGGCCTTCAATGGCACGGCAGGCGCCTGCCGACCACCACAGGGCCTCGCTCTACGGACTTGTCGCGCGACGCACCTGCATCGACGCGACACCCGGCCTGGTGCTTAACTGACCTTCTTGGCCAGCATGGTGCCCAGCACGAACAGCACCAGGGCGATGGCGATGCCGGCCCAGAACAGGAACTTGGCGACGCCGATCGCCGCGCCCGCCACGCCGCTGAAGCCGAGCGCGCCGGCGATGAGTCCGATGATGGCGATGATGATGGCCCACTTGATCATGATGCGGTCTTCCCGAAAACGAGGACAGGCGCACGCCGTCATCGCGTGCGCTGGCGTCTGCAGATGGCCGACGCTGGTTCGGGAGACTAGACAGCGCGGCATGCGCATGCGGTGAAACGCAGATGCACGCGCCGTGCACGGCGCGGCGTCGCATCAGGCGGTGCCGGTCTGCGCAGGCGCCGACGCATCGGCCGGCAGGCTCGCCGGGAACCATTCCGCGCGGCGCAGCCAGCCGGCCAGGAACTCGGCGTCGGCCGGACGCTCCGCCACCAGGCGCTGGTAGTAGGCGATGCGCTGCTGCCGGTACTGAGCGTACACCTGTGCCGTGTCCGCACTGGCAAGCGCCGCCAGGGTCGCCGGCCCCATCTCGCCATCGACCGCCAAGCCGGTCGCGCCCAGTTGCTGCAGGACGCGCTGCAGCAGCGAGATCGCGACATCGCCGGCATTGACGTAGAAATCGAACACGAGCTCGGCCAACGTCTGCGAGGCGATCTGATCGGCGCCGATCCTGTCCCAGTAGTCGTGCTGGTAGATCGTCGCGGCCTGCTGCACAGTCAATGCGCGCAGGTTCTGCAGCGTCGGCGCTTGGCCCAGCAGCGCTTGCGCGCAGCGCTGGAAGGTGGCCAGGGTGATGCCGTGGTTGGTGGCGCCGCCCGGATCGTTCGGATCATCGACGAAGCCGCCCTCGAACCGCAGCAGCTGTGGGAGATACAGGTCGAACGATGCCATGGCGACGTCCTCGCGATCGATGGGCGGTCAGCGTGGCACCCGTGGCGGCACCATGCAGTGACCGCGGGCACAACGGGCGCGCCGCCAGGCCGCGCACGCATTCACGGCGTGGCCGCCGCCGGCGACGCCGCTGCCCCCTCCGGAAAGCCCAGCGCCTGCTCGGCCGCTCGCGCGGTCAGCGCCATGTCCGCCCAGGCCGGATGCGGCGTGGTGGGCGGGATCTGGCTGCGCATCAGCCGCTGCGGATCGGTCTGGTCGGCGAAGGTCCCGCTCCAGGCCTGCGGCGTCTGCCATAGGGCGTGCTGCAGCACGACCTGCATGTTGGCGATGGAGTGGCGCGGCAGCAGATGCGGGAACCAGGCGCCGTTGACGTCGTAGGCAGTGCGGAACGCCTGCCCCACCGACGCATAGCCGAACATGGACGGCGGCAGCGACGGCGCGTAGTCCCAGTAGTTGTAGCAGCGCGTGCTGTCGGCCGCGGCGATATGCGCGGCATAGGCCTGTTCCCAGCTCGCGTCGCCGACCATCGGGCTGCAGAAGTTGATGTTGCGGCTGGGCAGCCCCGGCCGGCTCAGCGCCAGGTCCAGCGAGAACAACTGGCTCAGCGCGCCGCCCAGGCTGTGCCCGGTGACGTAGACCTGGGTCGGCGCGAAGTGCTCCAGCAGCGCGAACAACTGCGCGCGCATCGAGGCGCGCATGGCGCCGCCCCTGCCGTTGTAGATGCCGTAGAACCCGGCCGACACCTGCGGCACCGGCGTGACGGTACCGGCGCTGGGCACGAAGGCGGTGGTGGAGAAGTCCAGGTCCTCGTAGATGTCCAGGTCCGAATCGGTGCCGCGGAACGCGAACAGATAGGTCCCGGCGGTGGCGGTGGAACGGAACAGCAGACCGAACAGCTCCTCGCTGCCCCCCAGCGGGTCGCCATCCCAGCCGGACCAGCGGGCGACCAGACGGTAGTCGGACGGCGCCGAGACCGGCTTGCCTTCGTAGGCCGCGTAGGCGGCGATGCTGGCGGCGGCCATCGCCAGGGTCAGTTGCGGCGGCAACAGCGGTTGCGTCGCGGGAATCGCACTCATCGGCAAACGTCCTGTCGGAAAGCGGCGCGTGCCGCGGGCAGTCGGCACACGCCTTCCCTGCGGAACCGTGGTCCGTCCGCCACGCTGCATGCGTGGCGTGGTCGCTTAGTAGCACTGGGGATCGGCGCGATGCTTCGATACGCATCGCAGCGCGCTGCGCGTCGCCGCACTTGTCTACAGAGGTACGCGCGCACCGGCTCTGCACGTGGCCTGCACCGTCCCGTCACGGACTGCGCGCGCGCCCGCAGGCACAGTGCAGGCGGGCACTGTCGCCCGCTCGGAGATCCGCATGGCCAGCCCGCAGGAACTGGAAGAGAAATTCTGGAAGGCATTGAAGTCCGACCGCACCGTGATGCTTGGCCTGGACGGCGTCGAAGACGGCCACGCCCGGCCGATGACCGCGCAGTTCGAGGGCGATCACGGCGGCCCGATCTGGTTCTTCACCTCCAAGGACAACGCGCTGGTGCAGAAGCTGACGCAGAGCCAGCGGGTGATCGCGGCGTTCAGCGCCAAGAACCACGACCTGTTCGCCAGCATCAGCGGCACGCTCAGCGTCGATAACGACCAGGCGGTGATCGAGCGCCTGTGGAACGGCTTCATCGACGCCTGGTACGAACAGGGCAAGGACGATCCGAAGCTGGCGCTGCTGCGCCTGGACCCGGATCACGCGCAGATCTGGCTCAACGGTTCCAGCCTGATGGCCGGCATCAAGGTGCTGTTCGGCATCGACCCCAAGCGCGACTACCAGGACAAGGTCGCCGACGTGCCGCTGCGCTGAGGTAGACGCGCTCGCCACGCCGCCGTCGCGCCGGCTGCATGCGTGCAGCCGGTGCATCCGCTCGCCCGGCCGCCTCCTGCCCGCCGGGCGCATCGCGTCTGCATGAGGTCGAGAAAACGCGCCGCGCTTCATGCAAGCGGCGCATGGCGTCGACCGCGCCCAAGCAACGGGTCATTCGGCCTTTAGCAGTCCACGAATCGCATCGCGCAGCACGGCTTCGGTGGCTCGCAGGGCACGATCGACCTGGTCTTCGGCCGCCGCCTCTGCCAGCCGCAACCACGCCTGCGCCCCCGCCGGGTCGGCGTGCCGCGCGGCCATCAATGCCCGGCAGCGCGGACGCAACGCAGGAGCGATCCAGTCCGCCTCCGCCGTCAGTCCCGCATCCAGCACCTCCATCTCGGCGCTTCCTGCCATTGCACGCGAAAATGCGAATTCGCACCGCAGCAGCATGACCAGCGTCTCCCATTGCGCGGCAGCGTGCCCCGCCTCGGCGAGGCGCTGTTCCATCTGCGGCTGCAGTTCCGCCGCTTGCCGCCACTGACCACGCTGTTGCGCCGCCTTCAACGCAAACCAGCTGTGGCACAAGGCCAGGTCGCTGCGTGCGAGCACGTCCAGGCGGGACGGCGACAGCCTGTCCGCGGTGACGCCCTGGCATGTCCACCCATTGAGTTCTGCAAGCACGTACGCCGGGGCATCCGCTTCGTGCCACTGCGCCACATTCGCCCATTGCAAGCCGTCGGTTGCTCCCGACCGTCCCTGCACCGGCAACAGATTGATCAGTGCGACCGCGAAGTTGAGGACGCCGATGCCAACGCAGAATGCGCCCAGATTGCTGTCGACCCCGGCGCATCGCGCGGCAAGCCATGCGATCGACGCCACCAGCAGATTGGCCGCCGGCCCGCCGACGATCGTCAATCGATACTGCCGGCGCAGCGACAGGGAGGGATCCGGCACGGGCAGCACGAAACCGATCGGATGGCCCGGACGCACGCGCCGCCAACGCATCCTCCAGCCACGGCGGCGCGCATGCAGTTGCAGCGGGCCGATATGGATCAGGTAGACGGTCATGCCCGCGGCACGTGCCGCCAGCACGTGGCCGCACTCGTGCAGCGCCACCGTCGCCATGCCCGCCAGCGGAAGACTGAGCAGGATCACCGGCAACTCGACCATGCCCGGCGCCCAGACGCCCTGGACCAGGGCGATAGCGCCGACCGCCATCGCCGAGACGCCGATCAGCAACAGCACGCCCTGCACGCCTGTCAGGAGCCGATTGAGCCAAGGCGATGGCATCCACGCGCCGCGTGTTGTCCCGGCCGAACTCATGGCCGGCTCCGCGCGGCACCGAGCGGCCACCTGCCAAGCCGGAACTGCGCAGCGCATGCATGCGCAGGCGCCGCCAGCAGGGCGCCACCTTCATGGACGGCGATCGTCGCCAACGGCGCCAGCAAGCAGATCAGCCTCGGCGCCAGCGTGGACACGACAGGGATCCGCGCCTGCGTCGGCGCATGCTGTCTCGCGCTGTCGGCTGCGCCGACCTCCCGTCGCATCGCCCGGTAGCCGCGCATCACTTCGGCACCCGCCCGCTCTGCCGCACGTTTCGACCAATCACTGGCTGGACCACGCAACGGCGCCACCTAACGGCGATAGCGCACCGCCAGCTGCGCGGCCGCCGCAGCGCGATGCCGGCGCAGGGCCAGGCCGAGCGCACTCATGGTCGCCGCATCGGCGTCGCCCGACTGCTCCTCCAGGGCGCGTTGCACGCGCGGCGACAGCCCCCAGTCCGCGGAAATGGCCTTGGCGCAGTGCGCCGACCAGGCCTCCAGCATCTCGGTCATCGCCGCCGGCGTGGGCGCTGCCTCGGCGTGGCGTGCGTGGACATCGCGCAGCACCTGCACCACCGAGACCGCACCCAACCCGCACAACAGCGCCAGCAACTGCGCGGCGTTCGCATCCTCGCGGTCGGGCACTTGGGAGGCGGCGTGCGCCGACAGCAGGGTGTGTTCCCACAGCACCGCCGCACAGCGGCCGAAGACGCTGCCGTCGTCGACGATCACCGGTTGCAGCAGCGCCGCCAGCACGATCTGGCGCAGGCCCTCGGTGCCGAGCAGGGCCACCGCCCGCTCCAGGTTCTCGATCGGCTCGGGATGGCGGCGGTAGACGACGCTGTTGGCGATGCGCAGCAGGTTGCCGGCCAGCGCCGGGTCCTGGCCCAGGATCGTGGCGATGGAATGGGCGCCGGCGGTCGGGTCGTTGATCGCGCGGGTGAGCTGCGGCAGCAGGTGCGGGCGTCGCGGCGTGTAGCGCGGATGCGCGTCGATGCGCGCCAGCACCGCGGCGGCCTCGGCCATGACCGCCGGCGCAGGCGTGGCCGACGTGCTCACCGGCCGGCCGGCGAATGCCAGCTCGCACAGACGCGCCAGGATCGCGGCATCCGGCACCGGATCCAGATCGAGCAGGGCCGGGTCGGCGAAAGGGTCGAGGCCCGGGTCCACCGGGGCAACAGGCGCGGCTGGCGCGGTGGGTGCAGACACTGCCGGTGCCGCGGATACGTCGGCATCCTCGGCATGGGCGCGCGCCTGCGGCGCCTCGGTCGCATCGCCGAGGCCACGCCGCAGCCACCACCACAGTCCGCCCCCCAGCATCAGCGCACCCGCACTGATGGCAATCCACATGATCGGCACGATCGTCGTCATCCGCAAAACATCGCCAAGTCCCCGCGCCCGGCCACCGGTGCGCGCCCACGCGGCACGCCATGTCATTCAAGCACGCCGCGCGGGTTTCTGCGCAACGCCGACGTGATGCGGTGGCCGACCGCCGTGAGGCGGTCATGGACAACGCGCGATCGCGCCACTCAGCAGCAAGCAAGCGGCGTGCCGACACCGCGCTGCACCACTCCATCAGCCTGTGGCGCCGCTCCTCGCTGCCGCCTGCGGACGGCACGTGGCGGATCTGGTCGGGGCGATGGGGCTTGAACGCCGCCCTATGGGGGGCGACGGCCACCCGCACGCTCAGTGCGGCGCCGGTGCGGGCGCGGTGCGATGCCCGTAGCTGAGTACCCGCGTCAACTTCCAACCGTCCGGATCCTGGCGCCACACCATCACGAACTTGGCGATGCCCTCGCAGCGGCCGCTGGCCAGCTCGCAGAAGCGGTGCTCGCCTTCCTCGATCGCCCCGAAGTCCTTGATCGGATAGACCCGCAACGTACCGGGCAGCAACTCGCGGCGGACCTTGCCGCAGATCCATTTGCGCGTGTTGTCGACGACGCTCGCGCGGTCCCAGGTGACGCCGCCGGTGTCGTGGTAGAACTCCACGTCCGGCACGAACGACGACTCGAACGCCGCCAGGTCGCAGCGGTTGTAGGCCTCGAACAGGCGCTGGTCCAGCGCCGCGACGGTGTCGAACAGCGGCCCCGCCGCCCCATCCCCGGCCGGTTCCACCGCGCGGGTCGTCGCCGCGCACGCCATCAACACTGCCAACGCTCCCCAGGCTTTCATCGGCATCCTCTGCGTGAATCGATGGGACACTATGAGACCGCCCAGGCCGCGGCCGCAAGATTGCCGCATGCGCTGGCGCGGCGCCGCAGAAGCGCACGCGGCAGGCACCCTCGCCGACGCCGGCGCGCCGGCGTCGGCAGCCACGACCGTCGGCGCCTACATGTTGCGCCGATACTCGCCGCCCACCTCGTACAGCGCATGGCTGATCTGGCCCAGGCTGTGGGTCTTGACCGCCTCCATCAGCGCCGCGAACACGTTGCGGCGCTCGCGCGCGGTGCGCTGCAGCGCGCCCAGGCCGGCGCCGTCGGCGGCCAGCGCCAGCGCGTTGCGGCGCTGCTGCCAGTCACGCACGTTGCCGATCTGCTGATCCTTCTCCTGCTCGGTGGAGCGGATCAGCTCGATCTCGGTCGCGGTCTCGCCGGCATGCTCCTTGGGCAGGAAGGTGTTGACCCCGACCAGCGGCAGGCTGCCGTCGTGCTTCTTGTGTTCGTAGTACAAGCTCTCTTCCTGGATCTTGCCGCGCTGGTACATGGTGTCCATCGCGCCGAGCACGCCACCGCGCTCGCTGATCGCCTCGAACTCCTTGTACACCGCTTCTTCCACCAGGTCGGTGAGCTGCTCGACGATGAAACTGCCCTGCCAGGGGTTCTCGCAGAAGTTCAGCCCCAACTCCTTGTTGATGATCATCTGGATCGCCACCGCGCGGCGCACGCTTTCCTCGGTCGGCGTGGTGATCGCCTCGTCGTAGGCGTTGGTGTGCAGGCTGTTGCAGTTGTCGAACAGCGCGTACAGCGCCTGCAGCGTGGTGCGGATGTCGTTGAACTGGATCTCCTGCGCGTGCAGCGAACGGCCCGAGGTCTGGATGTGGTACTTCATCATCTGGCTGCGCTCGTTGCCGCCGTAGCGCTCGCGCATCGCCCGCGCCCAGATCCGCCGCGCCACGCGGCCGATCACCGTGTACTCCGGGTCCATGCCGTTGCTGAAGAAGAAGCTCAGGTTCGGCGCGAAATCGTCGATGTGCATGCCGCGCGCCAGGTAGTACTCGACGATGGTGAAACCGTTGCTGAGGGTAAAGGCGAGCTGGCTGATGGGGTTCGCGCCGGCCTCGGCGATGTGATAGCCGGAGATCGACACCGAGTAGAAGTTGCGCACCTTCTGCTCGACGAAATACTGCTGGATGTCGCCCATCATGCGCAGCGCGAACTCGGTGCTGAAGATGCAGGTGTTCTGCGCCTGGTCCTCCTTGAGGATGTCGGCCTGCACCGTGCCGCGCACGCTGGACAGGGTCTGCGCCTTGATCTGCGCGTAGGTCTCCGCGTCCACCAACTGGTCGCCGCTGACCCCGAGCAGGGCCAGGCCGAGGCCGTCGTTGCCCGGCGGCAACGCGCCGTGATAGCACGGGCGTTCGCGGCCTTCGAACAATCGGGCCAGGGTCTGCTCGGCCTGGGCCCAGCGCTGCGCATCGGCCTTGAGATGTTTCTCCACCTGCTGGTCGATGGCGGTGTTCATGAACATCGCCAGGATCATCGGCGCCGGACCGTTGATGGTCATCGACACGCTGGTGGTCGGCGCGCACAGGTCGAAGCCGGAGTACAGCTTCTTCATGTCGTCCAGGGTCGGGATGTTGACTCCGGAGTTGCCGATCTTGCCGTAGATGTCCGGGCGCGGCGCCGGGTCCTCGCCGTACAGGGTGACGCTGTCGAAGGCCGTGGACAGGCGTGCGGCCGGCTGGCCGACGCTCAGGTAGTGGAAGCGCCGGTTGGTGCGCTCGGGCGTGCCCTCGCCTGCGAACATGCGGATCGGATCCTCGCCGGTACGCCGGTACGGATACACGCCGCCGGTGTACGGATAGCTGCCGGGCAGGTTCTCCTTGCCGAGGAAGGTCAGCAGTTCGCCCCAGCTCTTGTAGCGTGGCGCGGCAATCTTCGGAATGGACTGGTGGCTCAGCGACTCCCGGTAGTTCTCCACCCGGATCGACTTGCCGCGCACCGCGTATTCGGTGACCGGGTCGGTGATCGACTTCAGCCGCTGCGGCCACTCGCGCAGCAGTTTCAGCGATTCGCTGGACAGCGACTGCAAGGCATCGTTGTAGCGCTGGCGCAGGAGCAGCAGGCTGGCGTCGACGGCGTCGACGGACGCATCGGCGGATGCACGCGACGCCGGCAGCAGATCCTGCGCCGCATACAGTTCAAGTTGCGCCGGCAGTTGCGGATCCTGCAGTTCGTGCAGCGCCTGCCAGAACGCCTGGGCACGGTCGGCGGCCTCGGCCTGGCGCAGCACCCCGGCATTGATCGCCTGGCCCTGCTCGGCGATCTCGGCCAGGTAGCGCACGCGTGCGCCGGGAATCAGCACGGTGGCGCGCGGCTCCTTCAGCGTGGTGTCGAGCTGCGGGCGGAAATCGCAGTGCGCCGGCGGGCCAGCGGCGGCATCGGCCTGCGCCGTCAGCTTGTCGCGCAGCAGGCGGCACAGGTTGACGAACATCCAGCTCACGCCCGGGTCGTTGAACTGGCTGGCGATGGTCGGATACACCGGCACCGCCTCGTCCTCCAACTGGAACGCCGCGCGGTTGCGCCGCCACTGCTTGCGCACGTCGCGCAGCGCGTCCTCGGCGCCGCGCCGGTCGTACTTGTTCAGCACCACCAGTTCCGCGAAGTCGAGCATGTCGATCTTCTCCAGCTGGCTCGGCGCACCGTAGTCGCTGGTCATCACGTACACCGGGAAATCGACCAGGTCGACGATCTCCGAATCGCTCTGGCCGATGCCGGCGGTCTCCACGATCACCAGGTCGTAGCCGACCGCCTTCAACAACGCGATGCAGTCCTTCAGCACCCGGTTGGTGGCGGCGTGCTGGCGCCGCGTGGCCATCGAACGCATGTACACGCGCGGGCTGCGCAGCGCGTTCATGCGGATGCGGTCGCCGAGCAGCGCACCGCCGGTGCGGCGCCGGCTGGGGTCCACCGACACCACCGCGATGCGCATCTGCGGGAAGCTGGCCAGGAAGCGGTTGAGCAGCTCGTCGGTGACCGAGGACTTGCCGGCACCGCCGGTGCCGGTCAGGCCGAGCACGGGCGCGGTGCGCCGACTGCGCGGCTCGGCCGCCGAGACCGCGCCGGACTGCCACTGCTTGCGCAACAGCGCCAGTTCCGCCTCCGAGAACGCCCCGTCCTCGATCGCCGACAGCATCTGGCCGATCCCGATCTCGTCGTCGATGTCCGGCAGCGGGGAGCCGGCCGGCGTCGCGCCACGCGCATCCGCCGCGGCCTCGCGGCCGCGACCTGCCCGCGCCACCACGTCCTCGATCATCTCCACCAGGCCCATCTTCATGCCGTCGTTGGGGTGGTAGATGCGCTCCACGCCATAGGCCTGCAGTTCGGCGATTTCCTCCGGGGTGATGGTGCCGCCACCGCCACCGAACACCCGCACATGGCCGGCGCCGCGCTCGCGCAGCATGTCGACCATGTACTTGAAGTACTCCACGTGCCCGCCCTGGTAGGACGACAGCGCGATCGCGTCGGCGTCCTCGTGCAGCGCCGCGCGCACCACATCCTCGACGCTGCGGTTGTGGCCGAGATGGATCACCTCGGCGCCCTGCGCCTGGATCAGGCGGCGCATGATGTTGATCGCCGCATCGTGGCCGTCGAACAGGCTGGCGGCGGTGACGAAACGCAAGGGACTGGCGTCCGTCTGCGGCAACGGAACGCGGGACGCGGGAAGGCTCATCGTGCGGACATCGAAAAGAGAATGCCGCGATTCTAGGCGCGCAGCGCGACACGGGCAGGTTGCGCTGCAGCATGCAGACCTGCGTCCCCTTGCCGCTAGCGCGCCGCTGCGCCTGGCTATCCGCTGCATGAATACGCCCTCGGCAGCGCGTCAACACACATGCCGATCGCGGCGTTTCCTCCCGCGTTGGCAGCCCGCCGATGCCTTCGGAGACATCGCATGTTCGCTCGTCCCTTGTTGCTGGCCACCCTGCTCGGCGGCGCGCTCGCCGGCGCCATGGCCGCCGCGCCCGCGCAGGCGCGCGAAGTGGTGGAACTGTCGGTTCGCACCGCGCCACCGCCGCCTCGGGTGGAACGGGTGGTGGTGCGGCCCGGCTATGTCTGGATGCCCGGTTACTGGCAATGGAACGGACGCCACCACGTCTGGGTCGCCGGCCGCTACGTGGTGGAACGGCCGGGCTACGTCTACGTCGGCCCGCGCTGGGAGCACTACGGCCCCGCCTATCGCTTCCACGCCGGCTATTGGGCACGCCACTAATCCCAGCTCCCCGAACCAGGCCCGCGATCGCCGTGCCGGCGGCGATCGCGGGCCACGCCGCCGCGGCATTGAGGGCCGCGGCAAGGCGTCAACAACTGCCGCCGACCATGGCGCCAACGCACGCCCCTCCCGCCGCACCAGCCTCGGTCACCGCGACCGCGGGACCGGCCGGGCGACATCGCGTCGCCCGCCCCTGTGTTCCCGGCGCCAAAGCCGCCCTCTCCCGCCACGCACGCCACCTCCCGCCAAACACGGGCACACCGCCTCTGGCGTCGCACAGCGCTACGAGATGCCCGCCCCGCCGACCACCACACCATCGCACCGGCGGCCGGCAATTGCTTTAAAATGTCGGCATCGCGACGCTCAGGGCCTGTTCCGGAACCGTCGCGTTTTTGTTTTGCGCCACCCACCAGGCACGTTCCTGGACCATGGTGACCGACACCTGCAACGCCAGCGGAGCCCCCATGCTTTTCGAAACGCTAGCCAACACCGGCCACGAACAGGTCGTCTTCTGCCACAACCGCGACGTGGGACTGCAGGCGATCATCGCCATCCACAACACCGTGCTCGGCCCCGCGCTGGGCGGCGTGCGCATGCGCCCCTACGCCAACACCGAGTCCGCCCTGCAGGACGCGCTGCGGCTCAGCCGCACCATGACCTACAAGAACGCGCTGGCCGGGCTCAACATCGGCGGCGGCAAGGCGGTGATCATCGGCGACCCGAAGAGCGACAAGTCCGAAGCGCTGTTCCGCGCCTTCGGCCGCTACGTCGATTCGCTGGGCGGCCGCTACATCACCGCCGAGGACGTCGGCACCGACGTCAACGACATGGAGCAGATCTACCTGGAGACCGAGTACGTCACCGGCGTGCACCAGGTGCACGGCGGCTCCGGCGACCCGGCCCCGTTCACCGCCTACGGCGCGCTGCAGGCGCTGATGGCGTCGCTGCAGCGCAAGTTCGGCCACGAGGAGATCGGCAAGACCAGCATCGCCGTGCAGGGCCTGGGCCACATCGGCATGGAGCTGGTGAAGCTGCTCAAGGAACGCGGCGCCAAGCTGTTCGTGACCGACCTGGACCCGGCGCTGGTCGCGCGCGCGGTGGCCGAATACGGCGCCGAAGCGGTGGACCCGGACGATATCTACGACGTCGCCGCCGACGTGCTGGCGCCGTGCGCCATGGAGAGCGCGCTCGACGAGGCCAAGCTGCCGCGGCTCAAGGTCAAGATCGTCTGCGGCACCGCCAACAACCAACTGGCCAATGCCGCGGTCGGCGAGGAACTGCACCGCCGCGGCATCCTCTACGCGCCCGACTACGCGGTCAACGCCGGCGGCGTCATGAACGTGTCGCTGGAGATCGACGGCTACAACCGCGAACGCGCGATGCGGCTGATCCGCAGCATGTACCACAATCTCGGCAAGATCTTCGACCTGTCCGAGCGCGAGAACATTCCGCCGCAACAGGCCGCCGACCGCATCGCCGAGGCGCGCATGCAGGCGATCGGCAAGCTCAAGCTGCCGCTGGGCCGCACCGCGCCGCGCTCGATGGGCCACCTGCGCGGCGAGTGATGCCACGCGCCGCCTGCGCCGCAGGCGGAAGGCCGCAGATCGCAGGGCCGGGACGTCCCGGCCCTGCTTGACGGATCGACCCCGCACCGGCGCCGCACGCGCCGGGCCGGGTCCCCGGACTCAGAAGCCCAGGCGATAGCGCAGCGACACCGCGCGGTCGTCGCCGCGCGGGCCGAAGCGCTGGTCGTAACCCAGCCCCAGCAACGCCCCATTCCAGCGCGTCTGCAGGCTGGCGCCGAACAGGCCGCCGGAGCGCGCCGGCTGCAGGTCCACCAGCGGCGCCCACGCGTTCACGCCGACGAAGCTGGCCTGCCGGTCCAGTCCCTGCGCGGCCAGCGTCTGCTGCCACTCGGCATAGCCCTGCAGCGACCAGCCGCGCCCGCCGAAGCCGCCGCGCAGGCCGGCCAACGCCTGGCTGCGCGAGGAACTGGCGGCACCGGCCATCAGCCCGAAGCCATCGCCGCCCTGTTCGCGGAAGCCATCGCTGTCGATGCGGCTGTAGTCGGCGCCGGCATACGGGGTCAGCCACGCCGGGCCGCGCCCGAGCCGATAGCCGACCTCCACGCTGGAGGACAGGAAGCGACCGGCATAACGGCTGGAGGCATCGGCAACGGTGTCGCCCAGCAGCAGGCTGCGGTCGAGCTGGCGCTGGTACTGGCCGCTGCCGAGTTGCGCCAGCGCGTACGCATTGCCCGCCATCGCGCCGAGATAGGCCTGACCCTGCACCTGGCGGTTGCGGCTGCGGTCCAGGCTGCCGGCGTCGCTGGCGCGGCTCTCGCCGAAGGCGAAGCCGGCCACCGCGTGGTCGCCCAGACGCAGGTCCTGGCCCATCAGCCAGCCATCGAGCTGGAACTGGCTGCCGGCGAAGCTGCCCTGCCCGGTCTCGCCCAGGCGCTGGCTCCAGGCGCCGACCGCGCGCGGTTGCTCGACCAGCGTGTCGAAGCGGCTGGACAGCGCGCGCCGCTGCAGGTCCATGGTGTCGAAGGTCATCGCGGTAGCCGCGGCATGCGCCTCGCCGGACAGGCTGCGCAGGGTCGCCGACGCCGCTGCCACGCTCGGCGACTGCTGCACCGCGCCGGCGGCCTTGAGCAGGGCGCCATCGACCGTGGCCGGGTCGTGGCTCAGCTGCGTGTTGAGCTGCGCGAACGCCGCGTCCACGCGCGTCGCCGAGGCCAGCGTGGCGGCGGTGATGTTGCCGAAGCTGGCCGCGGCCGCGGTGACGCTCAGCGACTGCACGGTGATCGAGGCACTGGTGGCGTCGTAGGACAGCGACGAGGTCAGGAACACGTTCGACGGCGTGGTCACCGAGGCGAAGGTGCCGGTGAGCCCGCCGTTGGCCTGCAGCACCGTGTACGCGGTGTTGTTGACCACGTAGTCGCGCTTGCCGAGCACGTACAGCGAACCGCCCTGCAGGGTGGCGCTGCCGCCGACCGAGAGCTTGTCGCCGACCAGCAGCGCCAGGCGGCCGTTGCTGCTCTGCACGTAGTTGCCGCTCAGGCTCAGCGTGGCCGCACCGACCTGGAAGGTGCCGGCATTGGCGACGCTGCCGCCGAGCGCACCGGTGCCGACGAAGGTGGCGCCATTGCTGATCGCCACGTTCGAGCTGCCCAGGCTGGCCGCGCTGAGCGTGCCGCCCTGCACCTGGGTGTCGCCGCTGTAGGTGTTCTGGGTGCCGCTGAGATTCAGCGTGCCGCTGCCCTGCTTGATCAGCCCGCCGCTGCCGGCGATGTTGTTGGCCCAGGTCGAATTGCCGGTGAATCCCACCGTCACGTCGCCCCAGTCGAAGCGGCCCGGTCCCTGCACGGCCTTGCCGACGTTGAGCAGGCCGTAGCCGAAGGTCGCGTCCACGCCGGGCGTGCCCAGGTCGGTGGCGGTGCCGAGCAGGGTCTGCCGGACCAGATCGTTGGTGAAGTACGGGAAGGCCTGCCAGACCAGCGCCGCCGCGCCGGACACCAGCGGCGCCGCGAACGAGGTGCCGCTGCCGTAGTAGTAGTCGGGGTTGCTGGTGGAGGTGGTCGCCTTGGGATCGACGAACACCTCGGTGCCGGGCGCGACCAGGCAGTAGCGCATCGCCGCGCCGCAGGCGTTGGAGTAAGAGGCCAGTTGCGTGCCGGTGCTCGAATCGGTTGCCGCCACCACCAGCCAGCCGCGCTCCAGGTCCGCCGCCGGCAGGGTGCCGTTGGGGCCGGCCTTGCTGGGCAGCGAAGCGATGTCCGAGGGCGTGGACTTGGATTCGTTGCCGGCGGCGAACACCACCAGGCCACCGTTGCCGAGCACGAACGGGCGGTACTCGGCGGCGATGGCATTGGTCGAGTTCAGGTCGGTCCAGTAGATGCCGCCCCACGAGTTGTTCATCACCTTGACGCCGGCATTGATCAGGTCCTGATGCACCTGGGTCAGGCCCAGTCCGCCGCTGACCTGGTTGCCGCTGCCGCTGCCGTCGTCCTTGGGCGGCGTGTCGGAAATGATGCGCGCGGACACGATCTGCGCGCCCGGCGCGATGCCGCCCGGCCACTGCCCGACCGACTTGCCTGCCGCCAGCTGCGCCACGGTGGTGCCGTGGCCGTCGACGTCGTCGACCTTGGTGTTGTTCTGGCTCGGATCGACGTAGATCAGGTTCGACACCACCCGCCCGGCCAGGGCCGGATGGTTGCGGTTGACGCCGGTGTCGACCACGCCGATGCGGTAACCGCTGCCGTCGTAGCCGGCGTTGTGCGCGGCCAGCGTATTGGTCAGGGTCAGGTGCGCGTCGAACGCCGGCTGGGGCGGCGGC
>NZ_NKUH01000121.1:0-27401 GCF_009192895.1 Xanthomonas sp. LMG 12460
CCCATGAGAGGCTGGCGCCCTTGCCGTCCTCGGTCCAACAACCGAGAACACGCACGCGGCGACACTCCAACCGTCTCCCTGGTGAAATTAGCGCTGTGGAACCACCCGATCCCATCCCGAACTCGGAAGTGAAACGCAGCTGCGCCGATGGTAGTGTGGCTCAAGCCATGCGAGAGTAGGTCATCGCCAGGGGCTTTACCCCAAATCCCCGTCCGAAAGGACGGGGATTTTTTATTGCGCTTGCAAAAAACAACACGACGCGCCCAGGCGATGGAAGGCCGGGCGCACGCCCCGCGGCGACATGCCGCCCAGGGGCTGCGCCCCGTACCCTCACCCCAACCCCTCTCCCGGCGGGAGAGGGGCTCGGTTGTTCCTTCTCCCATCGGGACCATGGCCCCCTTTGCGGGGGAAGGTGCCCCGCAGGGGCGGATGAGGGGGCGGGCGAAGCCTCGCAATGACGGATCGGCGTGGCGCTGCGCGCCCCGTACCCTCACCCCAACCCTTCTCCCGGCGGGAGAGGGGCTCGGTTCTTCCTTCTTCCGCCGGGACCATGGCCCTCTTTGCGGAGGAAGGTGCCCCGCATGGGCTGATAAGGCCAAACCGCTGGACCACCTCCCGCGCCGCTGTGCCGCGCGATGAGATGTGCGATGGCTCGCATCGAGACCTGTCGCGTCGCGGACCCTCCGTGATGCCGTGGCTGAGCACCTGCACTCTGATGCCGTCGGAGTCGACGGAAGCTAGCGCGGTAAATCGGGCAATGTGCTGATCGCCAGGCGCCAGGGTGGCGTCCCGTGTCCGAGTTGCCGCGCCAGTTGCACGCACGCCGGATCGTAGGCCGCAGCAAGCACCAACAGCGATTCCGCCCCCTCCGCGGCATACGGCTTGCCGATCACGTGGCCCGCTTCCCCGTTGTCCGAGCGCGCCTTGTCGAACGGCACCTGGCTGCCGACGAACTCCGCGTGGCTGCGATCGCCGCGCAGATACGGCAGCAGCCAGTCGACGCTGCGCGCCAGCGATGCGCCGTTCGGCGCGCGCCAGTGGTACAGATCCTCACCGCGCTCGGAGAACAGCAGTGCCAGCGTCACCAGCGGACGCAGGTCGTAAACGTGGTAGGACAGCGCATCGCGCTCGACGAAGTCGATGCTGCGGCCGTCGGGCAACAGGTTGTCGGCGATCTGCTGGCGAAAGCCGGTGCGGGCGTAGTCCAGTAGCCGGGCGTCGTCGAGCGCGGCGCCGATCATGCCCACGGTCTTCAGCCGGTGGCTGTGCCAGTTATTGGTGGCGGTCTTGCGCTTGAGGTCGCGCGAATCGATTTCGGCATCGGCGATCTTGCGCATCCACGCGTCGATGGCTTGGCGTTGTGCGTCCGGCAGTGCCGGGCGCACGATGCGGTAAGCGAAGATCGCCGGTTCCAGCCCGGTCTCGTCGATCGGATTGCCGTTGGGCACATTGCGCGCGGCCCATTGTGCGAGCTGGTCGCCGGCGGCCAGTGCGTCGGCGCGCTCGCCGTCCAGGGCGTAGCGCAGCGCCAGCGCCTGGATGCGCGGCATGTCGCCCAGGCTGGTTTCGGTCGCCGCCTTCACTGGATCGCCGCGCAGGCGGCCGCCGGTGCTCAGATTCTCGAGCGGATGCGCGCCCTGCGTGCGTGCCATCTCGGCCAGCCGGGCCTGCGCCGCCTCGACCTGCCGCCAGGCCGGATCGGTGGCGGCTGACGCGTGCAACTGTTGCCATTGCTCCGCGGTCGGCCACAGCCGCTGCACCGCGGCGGCAGGCGTGCTGTGGGTCAGCAGGAGTCCGGCAAGCACCACGCCGAGACCGGCGTGCGATGAGCGAAGCATGGCGATCTCCGGAAGCGCTGGCGAGGGTGTCGGGCGACTGTAGGCGCGATGCGGTGAACGCCGGATGGCCCGAGTCCGGGAGCACGGTCGCCAGCATGCGCTCGCTGATGCGCGGATGGCGACGGGTCGTATCGGCGCCAGCGCGGCGTCACGCGCGCGGCTGCCAATGCCTAACAACGCGCTAACCTCCCAGCTTGCGCCGGTGAGGGCGCTTCGCGCTGCGTACCCTCACCCCAACCCCTCTCCCGACGGGAGAGGGGCTTTGGCTTCCCTTCTCCTCCCCGGACCACGGCCTGCTTTTCGGGGGAAAGGTTCCGAAGGGGACGAGCGGCCGAGCGATGTCGTGCCCAACCGGCCGCAACCACGCTCCGACTGCCCTATCGCGCCCGATCCAGCAACCACAGTTCGACGCGCTCGTTGCGCGCCTTGGCCGCGGCGTCTTCGCCGCCGATCAGCGGATGCAGTGCGCCGAGACCGCGTACCCGTTCCACGGCGACACCGCGTTGCACCAGGTAGGCGGCGACGACGTCGGCGCGGTCGTTGCTGGCGATGGTCGGGTACAGCCGGTTGGCGCTGTCCGGCGTGGCGAAGCCGATCACCGCCAGGGCGCGGCCGTGCATCGCCGGCTGTTGCATGAAGGCGACCAATCGGTCGAGATCCTGGGCGCTGCGCGCTTCGTACATGCCATTGAGCGACTGCAGGCTGAAACGCAGCGTGGTGGTCAGGCGCCGGGCGCCGGTGCTGGCCTGCGCGTAGGTAGCATCCGCGCGGGCAGCGGTGGCGCCGCTCTGCGGCGTGGCCGGATCGACGTCGATCGCCATGGAAATCGGGCCAAGCCGGCGCACCAGCTGTTGCGCCTGCGGACCGAGGGCGTACAGGGCCAGGCTGCGGCCGAGCGCCGACATCATCTGGCCGCCGTACAGGCTATAGCGCTGGACCAAGGGATAGTCCTCGCCGCGCACGGCTGCTGCCGTCGGGAGCACCGCGATACCGCCGTCGGCGATGGCTAGCGCACGTGTGCCGGCCGGCACCGGCGTGGTCAGCCCGACGATCGCCAGTGCGTCGGGATGGCCGACGACGGCGCGTGCCGCCTCGGCCAGGTCGGCATGCAGGACGTTCCCCGGCATGCGCACCGCCGGCAGCCCCAGGCGTTCGCGCAGGAAGTCGTCGAGACCGCCGGGGATAGCACTGCGGTGCAGCGCGATCGGCAGGTCCGCGCCGCCGAGTTGCGACCAGCGCGTGGTCCGGCCGCTCAGGATGTCGCGCAGCTGCACGACGCTCAGCGTGGCGATGGGGTTGTCGGCGGCGACCAGCACCCGCGCGCCATCCAGGGCGACGACGAACTGTTGGTCCGGCGAGCCCAGGTCGCCGAGCTGCCAGGCGGCCTCGCGTTCGCGCGCATCGGGCTGACGCGCCAGCATCGCCAGCTCGGCGTCGCCATGCACCAGGTCGGCGATGCCGGCGGCCGAGCCGGTGCCGGCGATCTCGACCACCAGCGGCGCATCGTCGCGCACCGCGGCGATCTCCAGCGTCGTCGCATCGACGCGACGACGTTGCAGTTGCCGGTAGCCCATGCTCTGCAGCCAGGCTTCCACCAGCGCCGGCATCAGCCGCGCGCCGAGGCTGTTGGAGCCGTGTACGCGCAAGCGCTCGGCCGGTTGCGCGGACGCGGACGGCAGCGCGCACAGCGCTGCTGCGCCGAGCAGCAGCAGGCGCAGGGTGAAACGCAACATGGGATCCCCCCTGGGATCTGGACAGGCGCGGCAGTGTTGGCGATCGGCGTGACATCGCAGTGACTGTGCGCATGGTCACGCACGCCAACGCGGCGTCGCGGCGTGTCCTGTCAGCGGTCCGCGCGCGACGCGATCGCGCGCGTCGAAAACCTCAGGCCGATGCGAGCCGGCGTGCGGCGGCCTGCGCCCAGCGTGCGGCGATCGCCGGCGAGGTGATGCACACGGCGCTGTCGGTGACCGTGGTGACCGCGCGTTCCAGCAACTGGATGTCGGCTTCGTGCTGGCGCGCGACATGCGGATCCTCGAAGAAGATCGCGCGGTGGCAGCGCCGTTCCAGCACGCGATCGGCGATCTGCGCGTCGCCGCCCATCGGGCCGCTCTGATAGCGGTGCACCCACGCCTGGCCCTGCGGCCAGCCGCGACTCCAGGCCAGTTCGTTGAGCCGCTGCCCGGTGGTGCCGGTGGCCACGCGCTCGGCGAAGCGCGACAGCAGATCGAAATGTTCGCTGGCGAAGGCCAGCATCTGCGGTTTCATCGCATCGTGCGCGATCAGGGCCAGGGTCTGCCGCTGCAGCGCGTACAGGTCGTCGGCGCCGGCGTCGGCGGCCAGCCCGGCGTGGACGCGCTCCATCTCCACCCAATCGCGGGCGCTGGCCACGGTGGAAATGAACGGCTTGCCGTGGATCACGCACTGGCGCTTGAGCGCGATCGCCTCGGGGAAGATCGAGGACGGGTCGACCGGATCGATCAGGTAGATGGCACCGTCGAGGGTCCGCTCGGCGCCTTCCAGGCCCACGACCTCGGCCACCAGCTTCATCAGTCCGCCCTCGCGGCCGAACGGGTAGCGCCTGAGGCCGGCATGGCCGGCCAGCAGGCCGGCACGAACGATCGCCTCGTGGGTACGGCCGACCGCGTGCAGGCCGAGCTGCAATTCGCGGATACCGGCTTCGCTGGCGCGCAGCCAGCGGAACAGCGCGGCATCCTTGCCCTGGTGGTGCAGTCGGTTGGCGGCCAGGCCCAGGCGCATGCGTCGATCCGTGCGGGAAAGGTGCGACAGTCTGCGCCCGATGGCGGTGTCGACTCAATCGCCGCGATCGCCGGGCCGCCGCTGCGGACCCGGCGTTGCCGCGGTCACTGCGTAACTTGCTGGGCGCGCACCGCCAGTACGTCCATCTGCGGCTTGTCGGCGCCGCTCTTGTCCGGCTGCAGGTTGAACGCGTAGTCGCTGCGCCACCACGCGCCGCCGGCCCAGGCGGTCCAGCCCAGCCAGACGTCGCCGTTGTCGTGGACGTAGCCGAGCATGGTGTCCAGCGCGGCCAGGCAGGTGGGGTCGCTGCTGCCGCCAAACTCGCCGAGGAAGCCGCGATAGCCATTGGCGCGCAGCCATTGGGTGAACCCTTGCAGGCGTTCCGCACCGATGCTGGTGCTGACGCAGGCGGCGCTGGTGCCGGAGGAGTCGGGATCCAGGTACTGATGCACTTCGAATGCCAGGTTGCCGGCGGGGTCGTGGACCGTCAGCAATCCCTGCGCGTTGGACACGCCGTACCAGGTGCTGTTCCAGCTGTGCGCGCCGCTGAAGGCGGTGCCTGGCACCAGGATCAGGTTGTCGGCGCCGGTGCCACGGATCGCATCGATCGACGCCTGCGCGATGGCCGCCCAATCGCCGGAGGCGAGGCCGTTGGGCTCGTTCATCAGCCCGAATGCCACGCTGGCATCGTTGCCGAACACCAGCGCCAGGCGCCGCCACAGATCGGCCAGCGCCGCCGCCGGCACCGCGTCGCCGCCGATGCGCACGCCGTCGTACTTGGCGTAGTTGTGCACGTCCAGAATCAGGTGCAGGTTGTAGCGCCTGGCGCGTTCGACCGCGGTGCGCAGCGCGTCGAGTTGCGCGGTGTCGAGCGGGCCGTTGGCCTGCGGCTGCAGTCGCTCCCACAGGAACGGCAGGCGCACGATGTTCATGCCCTGCGCCGCGGTGTACGCGTAGTCGGCGTCGGTGGGATACACATAGTCCTTGAACAGCACGCCGGGCTTCTTCGCCGAGTTGAACTCGGCACCGGCCAGGTTGATGCCGGCATAGCGCAGCGTCTGCTGGGCGTTTGCGAACGGCGCGCAGGCGGCCAGGAGCAGGCATAGCGCGGCGCGCTGCCGCCATTGCGGGGAGCGGAAAAAACGGGAATAGCGTGGCATGACGGATCCTTCGTGGGGAAAGAGCGGCAGGCGACGCCACGATGCGGCGTGCGCGGCCGTGCACCACGCTGCAACCGTCATGCCAGAGCGATCGAGGTCATCGGAAATATGCGACGCAATGCACGTCGCACGCCATGCGGGCACCTTCAATCACCTGCTTGCGTACAACCCGGCGGATGCACGTCGCTCTGTAGGAGAGGCTTAAACCCGCAACGGCGCGTGCCCAGGCAAAAGTCCGCTGCCGCTGAGCCGGTGAAAGGGCACGCGCCGTCCCTCGCAGACATGTCCCGACGTGACTTGGAGGTGCCTAGTTGTCGACGTGCGCCACGGCGTTGTCACGCATGCGCCGCGCTCAGCGCGTGATGCGCTGCGCCCAGGGCGCGAGGATCGCCATCTGCGGACGGTCGTGGCCGTCGGCGTCGGGTTGCACGTTGAACGGATAGTCGGCGCGCCACCAGGCGCCGCCGGCCCAGTAGCTCCAGCCCAGCCACAGCGTCGGGTGCTGCGCGATGTCGGCCAGCATGCCGTCCAGCGCGCGCCGGCAGGTCGGATTGTCGGCGGCGGCGAATTCGCCGAGGAAGCCGAGATGGCCGGTCTGCTGCAGCCAATCGGTGAAGGCGCGCAGGCGTTGGACGCCGATGTCGTCGCTCACGCAGACCGGGCTGGTGCCGCTGGAATCGGCGTCCAGGTACTGGTGCACTTCGATCGCCACGCGCTGCAGCGGGTCGTGCAGCGTGGCCAGCGCGCTGGCGTTCGAGGTGCCGTCCACTGGCGTGTATCAGCTATGCGCGCCGGTCCACAGCGCGCCCGGTACCAGGACCAGGTTGCTGGCGCCGGTGGCGCGGATCGCATCGACCGCGGCCTGCGCGGCGGCGGCCCACGCGGCCGGGCTGATGCCGTGCGGCTCGTTCATCAGCCCGAATACCACCGCATTGTCGCTGCCGTAGGCGCGCGCCAGACGCTGCCACAGGTCGACGAAGGCGGCGACCGGCAGGCCGCTGCTGCCGATGAGGCGGCCGTCGCGGCGCGCGTAGTTGTGGATGTCCAAGATCACGTACATGCCCTGCGCCTTGGCCTGCTGCACGGCGTCGTCGATCAGCGCCAGTTGTGCGGCGTCGAGCGGGCCGCGCGGTTGCGGCTGCAGGCGTTCCCAGCGCACCGGCAGGCGCAGCAGGTTCATGCCCTTGCCGGCGAAGTAGGTGTAGTCGCTGCTGCGCGGATAGGTGTAGTCGACTCCGACGATGCCGGGAATCTTCGACGGCGCGATCTCGGCACCGGACAGGTTGACGCCGGCGAAGCGCAGCGACTGCTGCGCCTGCAGCGACGACAGTGGAACGGATAGGCACAGCAGCAGCGCGGCACGCCAGGCGTGCCGCGACCGCCGCCGCAAGGTGCGCGCGATCATGGTGAGTCTCCTTCGGCATCAGAGGGCGAACCCGGCCGAGGAGATGCCAGGCCGGGCTGATGACTACGGTGTGCGGACACCGTAGTGCATTGCCGAGGACGAGGCGATGCGCCGCGTGCGCGCATGCATGGATCTGTGCGGCGATTGGCAGCGCGAACCGGTACTGGATCGCGCTGCATGCGCTATGCCAGGCGTGCGCGTCGCACACGTTGCATGGCGTGTTGCCGCGTTGCCGACAGGCGGCGCCGGCAGCGACGGCTCACTTCTTGCCGGTGATCTCGCGCGCGTACTTGGACAGGATCTCCATCTGCGGCTTCTCGCTGCCGTCCTTGCCGGGCTGCACGTTGAACGGATAGTCGGGCTTCCACCACGCACCTGCGGCCCACCAGGTCCAACCGAGAATCACGTCGTCGTTCTTCTGCATGTAGCTGAGCATGTTCTCCAGCGCCTGATTGCAGGTGGGCGTATTCGCGGTGGCGAACTCGCCGATGAAGCCGACCTTCTTGTTCTCGCGCAACCAGCTGACGAACCCGGCCAGCTTCTCGGCGCCGGCGGTGGCGCTGACGCACTCGCCCTTGGTGCCGCTGTTGTCGCGGTCCAGGTACTGGTGCGCTTCGAACGCCATGCGGTTGCGCGGATCCTTCAGCGGCTGCAGGGCAACCGCGTTCGGCGTGCCGTAGGCCGTGCTGCGCCAGCTGTGCGCGCCGGTGTAGGCGGTGCCCGGCACCAGGATCAGGTTGTTGGCGCCGGCCTTGCGGATGGCATCGATCGCCGCCTGCGCCGCGCTGGCCCAGTCGGTCGAGGAGACTGCGTTGGGCTCGTTCATCAGCCCGAAGATGACGTGGTCGTCGCTCTTGAACTCCTTGGCCAGGCGCCGCCACAGGTCGGCGAACACCTCGTCCGGGGCGCCCTCGCTGCCGACCAGCGCGCCGTTGTACTTGGCGTAGTTGTGCGGGTCCAGGATCAGGTACAGGTGGTTGGCCTTGGCCTGCTCCACCGCCTTCTTCAACAGCGCCAGTTGCGCCGGGTCGAACTCGCCCTTGGCGGTGGGCTGCAGGCGCTCCCACAGGAACGGCAGGCGGATGGTGTTCATGCCCTTGCTGGCGAAGTAGCTGTAGTCGCCGGCGGTCGGGTAGGTGTAGTCCTTGTACAGCACACCGGGCTTCTTGCCGGAGTTGAACTCGGCGCCGGACAGGTTGACGCCGGCGTACTTGAGCACGCTGCGGCCTTCGGCGGCGGCGTTGCAGGCGACGGTGGCGAGCAGCAGTGCCAGCGGCAGGGAACGCCAGCGCGGGGAACACGACGAGGAAAGCGGCATGGGGGAGCTTCCTGGAGTGAGGGGAGGCGCCGTCCGCGTCGGGGGAGCGCAGAGCGGCAGGCGCAAGCGTGCAAGGATCGCCCCCGTGATCGCCAGCCTGCACGCACTCGTGTTAGCCCGGCATTCACCTGGCGCGGACACGCTGCGCGCGGACGTCGGCGGCGTCACATCAGGTGCGTGGTGCAGCCGTCGGCAGCGGCGTGATCGAGGTCGCGGCCATGCTTCCATCGCCGGCGCGCCAGGTTGGGTGCGCAGCGAAGGACGAGCGGTGGAGAAGGTGTTCGCTAGAGGCCGGTGACGCTACCTGCGCCGCGGCGGTGGTGGCGTTGAAGGCGATCGCTGCCGGCGGCGGTGGTACCGAGGCGGTAGCGTTCGACGAGGTCCATGCCGAGGCCAGCGCTGGCGCTGGCGACGTGGCTGGAGGCCGGCCGCTCGAGGCGTCCTCGCCTCTCGGCGAATGCAGGGCGCAGCGATTCGGCGATGCGGTCGGAGGCCACATCGCCCAGTCGAGCAAGTTGTGCCGCCGCCGTCGCCGCCGAACTAACCGAACGCTGCAGCAGCCTCGCAGCGTCGCTCAGGCCGCAGCCTGGGTCGTCACCGGCAGGCGGTTGCCGATCCATTCGGCGATGCTGGCTGCCGCGTCGCGGCCTTCGGCCACCGCAGTCACCACCAGGTCGGCGCCGCGCACGGCGTCGCCGCCGGCGAACAGTTTCGGGTTGGTGGTCTGGTACGGCAGGCGGCCGCTGCCGTCGGGCTCGCTGCCGCCGGCGAGGATGCGGCCGTTGGCGGTACCTTCCACGCCTTGCGCCGCCAGCCAGTCCGGCACGCTCGGCGAGAAGCCGAAGGCGATGATGACCACGTCCGCGTCCAGCAGCGATTCACTGCCTTCCACCGGCACCGCGGCCTGGCGCCCGCGCGCATCCGGCTCGCCGAGCCGGGTCTGCACCACGCGCACGCCGGCCAGGTTGCCGGCGGCATCGGCTTCCACCGCCAGCGGCTGGCGGTTGAACAGGAAACGCACACCTTCCTCGCGCGCATTGGCCACCTCGCGCGCCGAGCCGGGCATGTTGGCCTCGTCGCGGCGGTAGGCGCAGGTGACCTTGGCCGCGCCCAGGCGGATCGCGCTGCGCACGCAGTCCATGCCGGTATCGCCGCCGCCGAGCACGACCACGCGCTTGCCGCTCAGGTCGGGCAGCGCGATCTTGTCTTCCCAGCCGGCGATCGGCCGGCCCCAGGGATCGTTGCCGCCGACGATGCGGCTGTTCTGCACCAGGAACGGCAGCGCCGGCAGCACGCCGGGCAGGTCCTGGCCGGGCAGGCCGCCGTCGGTGTAGCGGTAGGCGCCGGTGCCCAGGAACACCGCGTCGTACTCCTCGAGCAACTGCTCCAGGCTCACGTCGCGGCCGATCTCCACGCCCAGGCGGAACTGCACGCCCATGCCTTCGAGCACTTCGCGGCGCTTGCCGATCACGCTCTTGTCCAGCTTGAAGCTAGGGATGCCGAACTGCAGCAGCCCGCCGATCTGCTCGTAGCGGTCGTACACCACCGCCTGGATGCCGGCGCGGGCCAGGCGGTCGGCGCAGCTGAGCCCGGCCGGGCCGGCGCCGATCACCGCCACGCGCTTGCCGGTGGGTTCGACCTGGCTCAGGTCCGGGCGCCAACCGTTGTTGAGCGCGGTATCGACGATGTACTTCTCCACCGCGCCGATGGTGACCGCGCCGAATTCCTCCAGCGTGCAACTGCCTTCGCACAGGCGGTCCTGCGGGCACACCCGGCCGCACACCTCCGGCAGCGGATTGGTGCTGTGGCACAGCGCCGCGGCCTCTTCGATGCGGTTCTCCTGCACCAGCTGCAGCCACTGCGGGATGGCGTTGTGCACCGGGCACTTCCAGCTGCAGTACGGGTTGCCGCAATCCAGGCAGCGCCCGGCCTGGTACTGCGCGTCGGCCTTGTCGAACTTGCCGTACAGCTCGTTCCAGTCGCCGGAGGTGCGCAGTTCCACCGGAATGCGTTGCGGCATCTGCCGGGGCAGGTCGAGGAACTGGAAGGCGTGCTTGCGGCTCATGGTGTGGGGAACCGGGAATGGGGAATGGGGAATGGCAAAAGCGAATCTGCGCGCGCGATCGGAAACTGGGGGAGCCGGGCTTTTACCATTCCCGATTCTCCATTCCCGATTCCCGGCGCGCCGCCTTCAAGCGGCGCGCCTCAGCGACTCGGTCAACGACTCGATGCTCGCCGCCTTCGGTTTGACCAGCCAGAACTTGCCGACGTAGTCGCGGAACTCGTCGAGGATCTGCTGCGCCCAGATGCTGCCGGTCAGTTCGCGGTGGCGGCTGATCAGCTTGTGCAGGTGCTGGCGATGGCTCTCGAAGCCTTCGGCGGAGATGCGGTGGATGTCGATCAGTTCGTGGTTGTAGCGGTCGACGAAGTCGCGGTCCACGTCGAGCACGTAGGCCAGGCCGCCGGTGAAGCCGGCGCCGAAGTTCAGGCCAACCTTGCCCAGCACCAGCACGATGCCGTCGGTCATGTACTCGCAGCAGTGGTCGCCGGCGCCCTCGATCACCGCCAGCGCGCCGGAGTTGCGCACCGCGAAGCGTTCGCCGGCACGGCCGGCGGCGTACAGCTCGCCACCGGTGGCGCCGTACAGGCAGGTGTTGCCGATGATCGCGGTGCTGCGTGCCTCGAAGCGCGCGCCGCGCGGCGGACGCACCACCAGGCGGCCGCCGGCCATGCCCTTGCCGACGTAGTCGTTCGCCTCGCCTTCCAGCTCCAGGTGCAGGCCGCCGGCGTTGAACGCGCCGAAGCTCTGCCCGGCCGAGCCGCGGAAGCGCAGGGTCAGCGGTGCATCGTCCATGCCGTGGTTGCCGTGGACGCGGGCGATGGCGCCGGACAGGCGCGCGCCGATCGAACGGTCGGTGTTGTGGATCAGGAAGCGATGGTCGCCGCCGCGCTTGTGCGCAATGGCGTCGGCGAGCAGGCCGTCCATCTGCGTGGCCAGGCTGTCCGGCGATTCGTACAGGCGCTGCGCGGCGCAGTGGCCGCCGTCATGACGCACGTCCTTGAGCAGCCGCGACAGGTCCACGCGCACGCCTTCGCGCGGCGAGATGTCCAGTTGCTGCAGCAGTTCGGTGCGGCCGACGATCTCGTCCAGCGAGCGCACGCCCAGGTACGACAGCCATTGCCGCACTTCCTCGGCCAGCAGCCGGAAGAAGTTCTCCACGCGCTCGGGCAGGCCGACGAAGTGGTTGGCGCGCAGGCGCTCGTCCTGGGTGGCCACGCCGGTGGCGCAGTTGTTGAGGTGGCAGATGCGCAGGTACTTGCAGCCGAGCACGATCATCGGCCCGGTGCCGAAGCCGAAGCTGTCCGCACCCAGGATCGCCGCCTTGACCACGTCCAGGCCGGTCTTCAGGCCGCCGTCGGTCTGCAGGATGGTGCGCGCGCGCAGGTCGTTGGCGACCAGCGCCTGATGCGACTCGGCCACGCCCAGTTCCCACGGCACGCCGGCGTAGCGGATCGAGCTGACCGGGCTGGCGCCGGTGCCGCCGTCGTGGCCGGACACGGTGATCAGGTCGGCGCCGGCCTTGACCACGCCGGCGGCGATGGTGCCCACGCCGGCATGGCTGACCAGCTTCACCGACACCAGCGCGCTGGGATTGACCTGCTTGAGGTCGTAGATCAGCTGCGCCAGGTCTTCGATCGAGTAGATGTCGTGGTGCGGCGGCGGCGAGATCAGGCCGATGCCCGGCTTGGCGTAACGCAGCCGCGCGATCAGTTCGTTGACCTTGTGCCCGGGCAGCTGGCCGCCTTCGCCGGGCTTGGCGCCCTGCGCGACCTTGATCTGCAGCACCTCGGCGTTGACCAGGTATTCGGGGGTGACGCCGAAGCGGCCGGAGGCCACCTGCTTGATCTTGGAGCGCTTCTCGGTGCCGTAGCGCGCCGGGTCTTCGCCGCCTTCGCCGGAATTGCTGCGCCCGCCGAGGCGGTTCATCGCGATCGCCAGCGCCTCGTGCGCCTCCGGCGACAACGCGCCGAGGCTGATCGCGGCGGTGTCGAAGCGGCGCAGCAGGTCTTCGGCCGGCGCCACCTCGTCCAACGGCGTCGGCGTCTCAGCGCGCTTGAGCTGCAGCAGGTCGCGCAGGGCCGAGGCCGGGCGCCCGTGCACCGCGGCGGCGTAGGCGTCCCAGTCGGACTGCAGGCCGCTGCGGGTGGCGCGCTGCAGGGTCAGCACCACGTCCGGGTTGTACATGTGGTACTCGCCGCCGTGCACGTACTTGAGCAGGCCGCCCACTTCCGGCTTGAGCAGGTCGTTCCAGGCGCGCGCGGCCAGCTGCCGCGCCTCGGTGTCCAGCCGCGCCAGGCCGACGCCGCCGATGCGCGCGGCGGTGTCCGGGAAGCACAGCGCCACCACGTCCGGATCCAGCCCGACGATCTCGAACAGCTGCGCGCCGCGGTAGCTGGCGATGGTGCAGATGCCCATCTTGGAGATGATCTTGGACAGGCCCTTGTAGATGCCCTTGCGGTACTTGCGGCCGATCTGGGTCTGTTCGCCGCCGCTCTTGAGCAGCAGGATGCCGCGTCGGCCCAGGTCGAACAGGGTCTGGTAGGCCAGGTACGGATACACCGCGGTGGCGCCGAAGCCGAGCAGGCAGGCCATGTGGTGCGGATCGCGCGCGGTGCCGGTCTCGATGATCAGGTTGACGTCGCAGCGCAGGCCCACCCGCGAGAGGTGGTGGTGCACCGCGCCGGTGGCCAGCAGCGCATGCGCCATCGGCCGCTCCGGCACCGGGTAGCGGTCGGTCAGCAGCAGCATGACCTTGCCGTCGCGCGCGGCCTGTTCGGCCTCGGCGCAGATGCGCTTGAGCCCGGCCTCCAGGCCTTCCTCGACGCTGTAGGACAGGTCGATCTGCGCGTTGCGGGTCAGGTACTGCGGCATCTTCAGCAACTGCCGCAGCTTGCGCTGGCTGAGCACCGGCGAGTTGAGGATGACGTGGTTCACCGTCTCCGGGCCGGCATGGAAGATGTTGGTCTCCTTGCCGAGCTGGGTGGTCAGCGACATCACGCAGTCTTCCCGCAGCGGGTCGATCGGCGGGTTGGTGACCTGGGCGAAGGCCTGGCGGAAGTAGTCGTACAGCGGCCGCGTGTGGCGGCTGAGCACCGCCATCGGCGTGTCGTCGCCCATCGAGCCGGTGGCTTCCTGCTCGGTCTCGGCCAGCGGCCGCAGCACCTGCTCCACTTCCTCGGTGCTGAGCTGGAACAGCTTGTGGTAGCTGCGCAGGGTGCGCTCGTCGAACGGCTCCTCGACCAGCGAGGGATCGATCAGTTCGGTCTGCAGGTAGGTCACGCCCTGCTGCAGCCATTGCTTGTACGGGGCACGGCCGCGGTTGATGCGGTCGATGGCGTCCGAATCGAGCAGGTCGCCGCGCTTGAGGTCGATGGCCATCATCTCGCCGGGGCCGAGCTTGCCCTTGCGGGTGACGCGCTCGGCCGGCAGTTCCCACACGCCGGCTTCGGAGGCGACCAGGAAGTGCCGATCGGAGGTCAGCATCCAGCGCGCCGGGCGCAGGCCGTTGCGGTCGAGCATGCATGCGGCGTAGCGGCCGTCGCAGGCGACGATGCCGGCCGGGCCGTCCCACGGCTCGGTGTTGAGGCCGTAGAACTCGTAGAACGCGGCCAGGTCGGCGTCCTTGAACTCCAGCGACTGCGTGGCCGGCGGCACCAGGATGCGCAGCGCCTGCAGCAGGTCCATGCCGCCGGCGACCAGCAGCTCGAGCATGTTGTCCAGGCTCTGCGAATCGGAGCCATGCATCGAGATCACCGGGTCCAGCTCGGCGATGTCGAAACGCGGGGTCTTCCACACCTTGCTGCGCGCCTGCGCCCAGTGCCGGTTGCCCTCGATGGTGTTGATCTCGCCGTTGTGCGCGAGCAGGCGGAACGGGTGCGCCAGCGGCCAGCGCGGCAGCGTGTTGGTGGAGAAGCGCTGGTGGAACACGATGGCGCTGGAGGCCAGGTCGTTGCGCTGCAGGTCCGGGTAGAAGGTGCTGAGCTTGTCCGGCAGCACCATGCCCTTGTAGCTGATGCCGTTGGGCGAGAGCGTGGTGACGTAGAAATCGGCGACCTCGCGCAGGCGCTGCTCGGCGCGGCGGCGGGCCAGGAACAGGGCCAGGGCGAACGCGTCTTCACTCTGCTCGGCGCCGGCGTCGACGAACACCTGCTCGATGCGCGGCAGGGTGTCCTTGGCCAGTTGCCCGCACACCGCATCGTCGGTGGGGGTGAGGCGCCAGCCGCATGGCTGCACGTCGACGCGGCGCAGTTCTTCTTCCAGCACCTGGCGGCAGCGCGCGGCGGCATCGGCATCGTCGCGCGGCAGGAACACGTTGCCGGCAGCGAAGCGCGCGCCGACCGCGATGCCGGCTTCGCGCGCCAGCGCGCGCAGGAACGGCTCGGGTTTGCGGATCAGCAGGCCGCAGCCGTCGCCGGTGAGGCCGTCGGCGGCGACGCCGCCGCGATGGGTCATGCGCGACAGGGCGGCGATGGCGGTATCCACCAGTGCCCGCGAAGGTTGGTCGTCGAGTTGCGCGACCATGCCGAAACCACAGGCATCGCGCTCGTCTTGGGGGTCGTAGAGCCCGTGGCGGTTGCGGGGGGCCATGTCTGCCTCTGAAAGCGATCCGAAGGAACGCGGCGACACTCGCCCCCGCTCTGTCCTGGAGCGCTTCTTGAGGTCACCGGAATCCCGACTAAAACATAGTTGGTGCGGTGCCGCAATACACCGTTACACCTGCAACTTCAGCGCTGGCGGCGGCGCTGTCGCCGCCGCCGCGCCGGGCGTCCTGGCGGCGCCCCCGGGCCTGTCCTTGTGCGTGCCCGGGACTGTGTCATTGCCCGTCATGGACAGACGTCCACTCCCTCGCACTTCCTTGCCCCGGGCGCGCGCAAGGGTGGCGCGACCTGCCCGGGAATGAGGACAGGCCCTAGCCGCAGCGCACGCCGGTGATCTGGTTCTTCTCGTCGACCTCGATGTTGAGCCGTTCGCCGTTGAACTCCATGGTCACTGCCTGGTTCGGCTTGAGCACGCGCGCGGTCTTGGCGCCGGTGTCGCTGCGCGCCTGGTCAAGCAGCGCCGGCGCGAAGGTCTGGCCGACCAGGCCCTGCGCCTGCGAGGCATCGCAGGTGCCCACCGGCGGGGCGTCCGGTGCGTTGGCCGGGTCCGGCGCGGCGGCCTGCTGCGCGGCGGCCTGGGCCTTGGCGCTCACCTGTTCCTGCTCGTCCGGCGGCGGCGCGCCGCAGGCGGCCAGGGCCAGCGCCAGGCAGGCCGTGCCGAGCAGGCCGGCACGCGTGGACGCACGGGAGGAAAGGAGGTTGCTCATCGGGGCTCCTATGGCTGGAGGGAAGAGGGGTGAAGCATAGAGCGTGTGATGCGCTTTGCGTCGCCGTCGTCTCGCCGGGCGACGGCAGGCGCCGGCGCAGCGCAGGTTCCGGTGGCGACAGGATCGGACACCGCGCGTTCGCCAGGCGTTAACCGGCACGCCGACACGCCTTGTGGGAATGGCTTGAGCTGCGACGCGTGATGTCCAAGGCGCGCCGACAGCGTCGGGCGTCGGGACTGAAGTCCCTCCCACAAGGACCGCAGTACTTCCGCAGCGGTGGACCGATATGCCGCAGGCGGCAATCGCTCACGCGGCCTAGCCGCGGCGCTGCCGACAATCGATGCTCGTGGAATCGGCGGCGCGGGCCGCGGTTCCGGCTTCCGGAGGTCCGATGTCCAACGCGTCCCGTTCCACCGCCGCGGCCGAGGCGGCGCGTGCCCGCCAGTCCCGCCAGGCCGCCAGCAGCGCCGGCCTGGTCTATGTCAGCGACCAGGAGCCGGGCATCGTCCGCCGCCGCGCCGGCAAGGGCTTCGGTTACCGCCTGCCGGACGGCAGCGCGGTGCGCGATGCGGCCACCCTGCAGCGCATCCGCCAGTTGGCGATCCCGCCGGCCTACACCGAGGTGTGGATCTGCACGCGCGACAACGGCCACCTGCAGGCCACCGGACGCGACGCGCGCCGGCGCAAGCAGTACCGCTACCACGTCGACTGGGCGCAGGTGCGCGGCGACGGCAAGTTCGAGCGCATCGTCGCCTTCGGCCAGGCCCTGCCGCGGCTGCGCCGGCGCCTGCGTCGCGACATGGCGCTGCCCGGCTACCCGCGCGACAAGGTGTTGGCGATGGTGGTGGCGCTGATGGCCGAGACCCTGGTGCGCGTGGGCAATGCCGAATACGCACGCAGCAACCGCTCCTACGGCCTGACCACGCTGCGCAACCGCCACCTGGCCTTCGTCAAGGGCGGCCGGGCGCGGCTGCAGTTCCGCGGCAAGGGCGGCCAGGAGCACGACATCGAGGTCGACGACGTGCACCTGGTCAAGCTGATCCGCGGCTGCCAGCAATTGCCCGGGCAGGCACTGTTCCAGTATCGCGACGACGACGGCCAGCTGCAGCCGGTGGATTCGGGCGAGGTCAACGACTACCTGCGCGAGGCGATGGGCGAGAGCTTCACCGCCAAGGACTTCCGCACCTGGGGCGGCACCCGCGCCGCGCTGCAACGGCTGGCCGCGCTGCCGCTGCCCGACACCGGCGGCGAGCGCGCGCTGGCGCAGGCGCAGAACGCGGTGATCCGTGAGGTGGCCGAGGCGCTCGGCAACACCCCGGCGGTGTGCCGCAAGGCCTATATCGACCCGTGCGTATTCGACGGCTGGCGCTGCGGGCGCCTGCACGGCCTGTGCGAGGGCGTGCGCGGCGAACGGCAGTGGGATCTGATCACGCTGAAGTACCTGGGGCGGGCACGCACCGCGGCACGCAAGGCGGCCAAGGCCGCCGATCGCAGCTCGGCCAAGGCGCCGCCGCTGCGCAAGGGCGCACGTGCTGCGCGCAAGGGCGCTGCGGCGGGCGCGCAGGGCAGCGGTACCCGCGCCAAGCGCAAGACCGCAACTCCCGCACGCAAGCGCGCCTGAGCACCGCGCCGCCGCGGGCGCGGCGGGCGGGCCCGGCGACGCGGATCAGCCGCAATACACGGTAGTGATGTTGTTGGTCGGGCCGATCTCGACGGTCAGGCGGTCGCCGCCGGTCTCGCGCGCGCCGCGGTTGGCGCTGTCCACGCCGCTGGAGGTGGCGCCGTTGTCGCTGACGCTGCTCTTGACCACCTGCACCTTGAGGCTGTCGCTGTCGACGCGGGCGCGTTCGACGGTCATGCGCGAGGCGGCCAGGCCGACCGCGCCGCGCACCTTGTCGATATGGCATTGGCCGGAGATGACGCCATCGATCGGCTGCACCTGCGCCACCTGGGTGGTGCTGCAGGCGCCGAGCAACAGCACGGCGGCGAACGGGGCGAGGCGGGCGAGCGGGTGGCGGATCATGGGGCGTCTCCTTCGATCGATGGCGCGAGCCTGTCGCGGCGCATGTTTGCGCCGCATGAAGAGATCGCGCCGGCGGTTTCACCGGTCGTGGCCGCCGGCGGGGACAGACTCGGGATTCCCCCAGCAACCGGAGCCGATCATGGCCACCTGCGATGTCTGCGGAAACGACTACGACCAGGCCTTCACCCTGACCCAGGGCGCGCGCAGCGGTACTTTCGATTCGTTCGAGTGCGCCATCCACGCCTTCGCCCCGCGCTGCAGCCACTGCGAGTGCCGCATCGTCGGCCACGGCGTGCAGGCGGGCGAGCGCATGTTCTGCTGCGCGCACTGCGCCCAGCACGCCGGCGTCAGCGGTCTCGCCGACCGCGCCTGAGCGACGCCCGTTCCTTCCCTTCGAGGAGGGTTGCGCGACCGCGTCCTCCTCCCGCATCCGGAGTATTGCCGATGGCCTCCCGCAAGCGTCCTGCCGCCACCAAGTCCGCCCCGTCCAAGCGCAGCAGCGCCACGGCGTCGTCCAGCGCCAAGACCGTGCAGCAGCAACGCGCGCTGCAGCGCGCGGTCGATGCCGGCGACGCCAAGCCCAAGCCCAAGCCCAAGCGCGCCAAGCCGGGCGACGCCGGCCAGGCCGGGCCGCGCAAGCAGCCGCAGCGCATGCCCAGGCAGCACCTGGCCAAGCCGGGCAACGAGCACGAACTGGCGCTGCAGCCGCGCTTCGAGGCGCCGGAGTACGTGGGCAGCGGCAAGCTGCGCGGCATGAGCGCGATCGTGACCGGGGCCGACTCGGGCATCGGGCGCGCGGTGGCGGTGCTGTTCGCGCGCGAGGGCGCGGATGTGGCGGTGCTGTACCTGGACGAACAGGAGGATGCGCAGGTCACCCGCCAGCATGTGGAGAACGAAGGCCGCCGCTGCATCACCATCGCCGGCGACGTGAAGGATCCAGCGTTCTGCGAGGACGCGGTGGCGCAGACCGTCAAAGCCTTCGGTGGGCTCGATGTGCTGGTCAACAACGCCGCGTTCCAGTTGCATTGCGATGCGCTGGAGGACCTGAGCGAGGAACATCTGCAGGAGACCTTGCAGACCAACATCGCCGGCTATTTCCACATGGCGCGCGCGGCGCTGCCGCATCTCAAGCGTGGTTCGGCGATCGTCAACAGCGGCTCGGAGACCGGGCTGTTCGGCAGCAAGTCGCTGTTGGACTATTCGGCGACCAAGGGCGCGATCCATGCCTTCACCATGGCCCTGGCCAGCCAGTTGCAGCCGCGCGGCATCCGCGTCAACGCGGTCGCGCCGGGGCCGGTGTGGACGCCGCTCAATCCTGCCGACAAGCCCGCCGAGGACGTGGCCGAGTTCGGCAAGCAGAACCCGATGGGACGCCCGGCGCAGCCGGAGGAGCTGTCGCCGGCGTACGTGTTCCTTGCCTCGCCGATCACCGCCAGCTACATCAATGGCGCGATCCTGCCGGTGATGGGTGGGCCGACGGGCTAGTGGGTGAGTGGCTTGGCGGGTGAGTTGGCTGGCGGTCGGACCCTCACCCCAACCCCTCTCCCGGCGGGAGAGGGGCTCGGCTTTTCCCTTCTCCACTCGGGAGAAGGTGCCCCGCAGGGGCGGATGAGGGTGCGGTCGCTCGTGTTCAATCTCAGCGAGTCGCTTCGCGCCCCGACCCTCACCCCAACCCCTCTCCCGGGGGGAGAGGGGCTTTGCTCACTCCGTTTCGGCCCAGCGCGACAGGTTCTGCTTCAGCGCGTCGATGCCGGCCCAGGGATCCTTGCGTCGCCGTTTCAGCTTGGCCGGGACGTCGCGCAGCTTGAAGGCGTCGGCGCGGTGCAGCCTGGACAGGTCGCTCCAGGCCAGCGGCATCGCCACCGGCGCGCCGGCGCGGGCGCGCAGCGAGTACGAGGCCACGGCGGTGGCGCCGCGGCCGTTGCGCAGGTAGTCGACGAAGATGCGCTGGTTGCGCAGGCGCTTGCTGGCGGTGGCGAGGAAGCGCTCGGGTTGCGACTGCGCCAGTGCGTCGGCGAAGCCGTGGGCGAAGCGCTTGGTCAGGTCCCAGTCGCAACCCGGAGCCAGCGGCACCACCACGTGCAGGCCCTTGCCGCCGGACACGCGCAGGAACGACTCCAGCTCCAGTTGCGCGAGCAGCTTGCGGATGTCGGTGGCCGCGCGCTTGACCTCGGCGAAGGGCACGTCCGGGCCCGGGTCCAGGTCGAACACCACGCGGTCGGCACGCTCCGGGGACGCGGCATGCGCGCCCCACGGGTGGAACTCCAACGCATTGAACTGCACCAGTTCGAGCAGCCCGGCCGCATCCTCGACCACCAGGTACTCGGCCTGGGTGCCGCTTTCTTCCTTCAACCGCACCGACGACACCAGTTCCAGCCCGGCGGTGTGGTGCTTCTGGAAGAAGCACGCGCGTTCGGCGCCGGCGGGGCAGCGGATGATCGACAGCGGGCGACCGGCGATCTCCGGCAGCAGGTGATCCATCACCGCGCTGTAGTAGTCCCAGACCTCGCGCTTGGTCGCGCCGATGTCGGGGAAGACCACGCGGCCCGGGCTGGACAGCGTCGGCGGCGTGCGCGCGGTGCCCGTGGTCGCGACGTCGCGCTTGCTGCGCCGGGGACCGCTGGTCTTGGTCTCGCTCGCCTTCGCCGCCTTCGCCACCTTGGTCGCCTTCGTGGCTTTGACCGTTGCATCTGCCCTGGCTTTCCTGGCCGGCCGCCTCGCCCGCGCCGCCGCCGCGCGCGGTGCCGGTGCGTCGGCATCGCGCAGGTCGGCGATGTCCTTGTCCGGGCGCACCGCCTTCAACGAGGCCTGGCGCAGCAACTGCTGTCCGCCGATGCCGCGGTAGAACACCTCCACCACGAAGCGCGGCGCAAACCAGCGTGCGCTGCGCAGGTCGGTGTCGGTGGTCGGCACGTGCACGCTGGGCGTGGCGCTGCCGGCCTTGCCGATCAGCGCGGTCAACTCGCGCAGCAAGGCGTCGGAGAAGCCGGAGCCCACGCGCCCGACATACAGCCAGCCATGCTCGGGATCCGGTCGCGCCAGCAGCAGCGCGCCGAAGCCGCTGCGGCTGCCCTTGGGTGCGGTGTAGCCGACCACCGCGAATTCGTCCGAGCGCAATTGCTTGGTCTTGCGCCAGTCGTCGTTGCGGCCGCCGTGGTAGCCGCGGTCGGCGCGTTTGGAGACGATGCCCTCGAAGTGCTGCGCGCCGGCGAGCTGGAACGCGGCGTCGCCGTCGCCGTCGATGTGCGAGCTGAAGGCCAGGTGCGCATCGGCGCCCTGCAGCAGCCGCTGCAGCAGCGCCTTGCGTTCGGACAGCGGTGCGGCGGCGATGTCGATGCCGTCCAGGTGCAACAGGTCGAACAGGGCCAGCGCGAGCTTGCCCTGGCGCTCGCCGGACAGCACCGCCTGCAGCAGGTTGAAGTCCTCCTTGGTGCCCTTGCCGGCGATCAGTTCGCCATCCAGCGCCGCGGAACGCAGGCCCAGCGCGGCGATGGCGTCGCGGATCTCGGGAATCTTGTCGGTCCACTCGATCGCGTTGCGCGACCACAGCCGCACCACGCCGTCGGCGACAGTGGCCAGGATCCGGTAGCCGTCCCACTTGATCTCGTGGATCCACTGCGCGCCCTGTGGCGGCGCGTCGCCCAGCCGGGCCAGCTGCGGCGCGAACGGTCCGTCCGGCGCCGCCGCCGGCATCGCGCCGGGCAGTGCCTCGGCCAACTTGGCCCAGTTCGTCCGGCGGCCCTTGCGCATTGGCGCCACCACCGTGACCTTGCGCTTGTCCGGTTTGCCGGCGCCGGCGCGCTTGACGTCCTGCGCCGGCGCCGCGGTGACATCGGCCAGCAGGTCGTCCGCCTCCAGGTCGCCGGCGAAGGCGTCGTCCTCCTTGAACAGCAGCCACTGCGGCTGCCGCGCCGGCTTGCCCGAGCGCACCAGGTGCCAGCCGCCCTTGAGCTTGTCGCCGAACAGTTCGAAGCGCAGATGACCCTTGGCCAGTTGCGCCTGCGGATCGTCCGCGCTGCTCCACACGCCGTGATCGAACTGGGCGACGTGGCCGCCGCCGTATTCGCCCTGCGGGATCTCGCCCTCGAACGTGGCGTAGTCGAGCGGATGGTCTTCCACTTCCACCGCCATGCGCTTGACCTTGGGGTCGTAGCTCGGCCCTTTCGGCACCGCCCAGCTCTTCAGCGCATCGCCGACCTGCAGGCGGAAATCGTAATGGCGGCGGCTGGCGTGGTGCAGCTGCACGACGAAGATCGGCCGCTGCCCCGCCGGCACCGGCTTGCCCGGCTCCGGCTCGCGGGTCTTGTCGAAGCGGCGCTTGCGGCGGTAGTCGGCGAGGCTCATGGCGCGGGCCCGGCCCGGGTCACTTGCGCAGGTGCGCGCGGACCGCCGCGGCGCTGCTGCCCACCGCCTGCACCGCGGCGCGGAGTTCTTCGGCGGACACGCCCAGCGCCTGAGTCCAGTCGCGCACTTCGTCGTCTTCGTGGAGGTTGATGCGGTCGCGATCGGGCGAACCGATGTTGCGGGTGTCGTCGCTCATGCCGAAGTCCTGTGCAGAAGCCGCTGCGGTCGTGGGGCGCACACCGCAGAGCGCGGCGGCGAGGTCCGACGGACGCGGCATGCGTCGGCGGACCGATTCGAAAACTTCTAGTCGCGCCGGCGTGGCATCGCCGTGAACGCCGTGTCAGTCCGATGCATGCGCGTCGCTGGCGTGGGCGCGCGTGCCGCTGCCTCAGAACGCCAGCGAGGTACTGAACAACAGCTGCCGCGGCGCGCTGCGCTGCAGCGTCTGGTAGTCGCCGGCGAACGCCGAGCCGGCGATGTTGGCGGTACCGATGTTGTGACGATCGAGCAGGTTGCTGACGTCCAGGCGCAGTTCCAGGCCGGGCAGCGGGCTGTCGGACCCCAGCGTGTACGCCGCGTACGTGTTGACCTGCCAGAACGCCGGCACGCGCAGGTCGTTCTCGTAGGTGAAGGGCTGATGCAGGTACTCGGTGCTGGTGGCGCCGAAGCGCCAGTGGCGCACATGCGCCGACAGGTCGCTGACCAGCGACAGTTGCGGATAGCCCGGCTGCGCCTTGCCCTGGATCGGATAGACGTTGTCGTCGACGACCACGTCGCGGTCGTAGACCGAGCGCGCCAGCGCCACGCCTTGGTAGAACTGCAGGTGCGGGGTGAGGTCGACGGTCACGCCCAGGTCGGCGCCGAAGGTGTGCATCCTCGGCATCACCTGCACGGTGTTGACCTGCGCGAACTGGGTGCCGACCGCGGCCGACAGCAGGCGATGGCGGATGTCGCCGTAGAACACGTCCGCGGTGACGGTGGCGCGGTCGAAGCGATGGGTGCCGCCGAGGGTGAGGTTCCAGTCCTGTTCCGGCTGCAGGTGGCGGGCGAGGCGGTCGAACGTTGCCTGGTCGGGGACGGTCCAGGCCGAGGCGGTATAGCCGATGTTGCCGCGCTGGGCGACGCGGAAGCCGTTCATCGCGCTGCCCAGGTCGACGAAGCCGTCGGTCTGCGCGGTCGGGCTCCAGAACAGCGATAGGTGCGGCAGGAACGCGCTCTTCGCGCGCAGCGTGCCGGCCGCCGGCCGGTCCGGCGCATCGCCGACACCGCCGCCGCTGGTGCGGAAATCCACCGCCTTGGCGCCAAGGCCCAGCACCAGCGTGTCGCTCAGCGCGATGTCGTCGTGCAGGTAGACCTGGCGCGCGCGGGTGGTCCACTGCGAGACGTTGTCGGTCTTGAACGCCGGGCCGTACACATCCCACGGCCCGGTGGTGCGCAGCGGCCGGCCCTGCCCCAGCAGCGGCTCGGTGTACCAGAAGGTCGCCGCGTCGGCGCTGGCGTGTTCCTGCCAGAGGCCGGCGCTGAGGGTGTGCCGGCCGAGCAGGTAGCTCAGACTGAGCAGGCCGCCGCTGCGCTGCAGGTGCGGCGCCTGCACCTGCTCGGAGAACGGCGCAGCGTCGGGCGAGGGCGTGGTCGGATCGCTCAGCGTGGCGTGGGTGCGGCTGCGCGCGCTGTAGAGCTGCACCCGCCCGCTGAGCGCGTCGGAGATGCGGAAGTCGTGCGCGAGCGAGGCGATGCGGTCGTCGGTGACCTGGCCGGTGTCGTACGGCAACAGCCCGGCCAGCGTGCCGCAGCGGTAGACGCCGCACGAGGCGCCGGCGTTCTGCGGCAAGGCGATGGCATAGGCCCTGGCGTAGTCGGGATAGAGACTGTCGGCGCGCCAGCCCAGCTTGCCGAGCATGTCGAAGGACAGGTTGTTGTAGCCCCACATCGCGGCGTGGCTGGCCGACAGGAACACGGTGAACGTGCCCCAGGCCACGTCCTGGGTCGCCTTCAGGTCGCCGCGCAGGAAGCGCTGGGTGCCGCCGCCCTGGTACTTGTCCGCGCCTAGCCGTTGCAGGTCGACCTGCAGCTTCGGGCCGTTGGCGCCGAGCTGCCCGCTCTGCGCGGAGACCGTGGTGACCCGGGTCGCGTCGCTGCCCACGCCCTGCCTGAGGCGCAGGCCGGGCGTGTCCTTCGGTTCGCCGAGGCGGTACTCCAGCGCGCCGCCGTTGGCACTGCTGGAGAACACGCTCACCGGTGCCGCGCCGGGGCTGACCGTGATGGTGCCGATGGCGTCCGGCACGCCGACGTTGACCACGCTGGTGCCGGTCAACGACAGGAAGCCGCTGTCGTTCAACGGCACGCCTTCGAAGGTGATGCCCATTTCGTTCATGCGGAACCCGCGCACGAACAGGCTGGTGGCGGAGACGTCCAGGCCCAGCCCGTCGGTGGTGGTGTAGCTGGCGCCGGGCACGGTCTTCAGCCGCGCCAGGCCGTTGCTGCCGGCGATGTCGGCGTCCATGTCGCCGGCATTGATGACATAGCGGTTCGGGCCGACCACTTGCGTAGGCGCCACCGCCGCCGCGTGCGGCGAGGCCACCACATCCAGCGCGGACAGCGTGGTCGGCGTGGTGTCCGCATCGGTGCCGGCGGCCGCGTCCGCAGCGTGCGCCGGGGATGCTGCGAGGCAGGCGGTCAGCGTCGCGGACAACAACGACGGCGTGCACGCGCGCATGCGGCGATGCGGTGCAGAGATCGGCAAGGCGGTGGCGCGGAGACGGGAGGAGGTCGCGTGCATGGTCGGATCCGGCGTGGAGTGGGAAGCGGTGGCGCACGCGCGCACCCAGCGCAGGGCCGCCTGTTCGCGGCGGCGTCCGGCTGGCTGTGCGTTTGCGATGACAGTGCGCCGGCGCTGCGGCGCGGAACAGGGAAGATGGCGCGCGGCAGGTGCGGCGGCCCGCTCCGGATCGATGGAGGCGAACGGCGCAGCTGCGGCAGCGCGCTTCCCGCGGTGAATACAGCGGCGTGAAGCGATGCAGGTAATTCTTGCATCGCATGTGCGCTTGCACCATTGCGCGTTGGTACAGCGCTGCCTGCTGCGCGTATGCGATGCGATACATGGGTATAGGGCGCTGGTGCCGCTGCGCGAACGAGGATGGATCAGCGCCGACGTCTACGGCGAATGCATGCACGGTGGCCGGGGGGCGACCTCATGCTGCTGTACGCGTGCGCGAGACATGGGGCCGAATGCTCAGGACCGATGCGATTCCACCGGCAGGCGCCGGGTGCGACTGGCCTCGCGGAGCGGCGCCATCGCCAGGCTTGCAGACGCCTGCCGCCCATGACCTGCGACCTATTGACGACAGTTGTCGTCACGGGTAGCTTTGCCGACACGTGTAGTCATCGGAGTGGGCGGATGCGCCGCAAATCGATCGGGGACCAGGAACTGGCCCTGCTGCAGTACATCGCCGAACACGGCGATGCCAGTGTCGGCGAGGTCGCCGCCGGGTTCGGCGAGGCGCGCGGGCTGGCGCGCTCGACCGTGCTGACCATGATGGAGCGCCTGCGCGCCAAGGCCTATCTGCGTCGCCGCCAGGTGCAGGGCGTGTACCGCTATGCCGCCACCAGCGGCCAGGACGACGTGGTGCGCAGCGCGGTCGGCAGCTTCGTCGAGAAGACCCTGCAGGGCTCGGTCTCGCCGTTCGTGGCGTGGATGTCGCAGCGCGCCGAGGTCAGCGACACGGAACTGGCCGAACTGGAGGCACTGGTGGCCAAACTGCAATCGCAACGGCGAGAGGACTGAGCCATGCACAGCCTGGTGGGGACGGACGTGTTCGAGAGCCTGCTGTCGCGCCTGCTGGCGACCAGTGTGCAGACGCTGGTGCTGGTCGCGCTGATCTGGGCGCTGTGCCGCTGGCTGCCGACCCTGCCGGCGGCGACGCGTTGCCGGTTGTGGTGGCTGGTCGCCGCGCAGAGCGTGCTGGGCCTGCTGTGGGCCGGGGCGGTGCAGCTACCGGTGCTGCCGGCCGCGCCGGCGCCGGTCGTTGTAGCACCGGCGGCCGCCGCCACGGTGCCGGCGACGCCGGCAGGCGCTGCGATGCCGCGCGTGTCCGCTGCGATGCCTACGCAGATCAACGTCAACGCCACCGCTGCCACCGCGGCGATCGCCGCACCCCCGGCCACGACATCCCTGGCGGCCTGGCCGTGGGCGCAGGCGCTGGTGGCGCTGTGGCTGGCCGGCGTGCTGGTCTGCGCCGCGCACAGCGTGCTGGCCTACCGTCGCAGCCGCCAGCGTGCACGCGAGGCGGCGCCGTGCACCGACACCGCCCTGCTCGGTGCGCTGCGCCTGGCGGCCGAGGCCCACGGCCTGCGCCAGCCGCCGCAGCTGCGGCTGTGTGCGCGCACCGATTCGCCGCAACTGATCGGGCCGTGGCAGCCGGTGCTGCTGCTGCCGGCGCGGCGCATGGACAGCCTGCGCGCCGACGATCTGGACATGGCGCTGACCCATGAACTGGTGCACCTGCAGCGCCGCGACCTGTGGTGGGGGCTGCTGCCGGCGGTGGCGCAGCACCTGTTCTTCTTCCATCCGCTGGTGCACCTGGCCAACCGCGAGTACGCCCTGGCCCGCGAGGCGGCCTGCGACGCCGCGGTGGTCGCAGGCCACCGGCATTGCCGTCACGACTACGCGCGGCTGCTGGTGCAGCTGGGCGTGGCACCGCGGCCCAGCGCCGGCCTGGCCAGCGCTTCGCCGACCTTCCTGAGCCTGAAACGGAGATTGCAGATGCTGCAGACCACGTCCGCTTTTCCGCGCCTGGGCGCGGCCCTGATCCTGACCGCGGTGGCCGTGCTCGGCGTGGCGCCGCTGCGCCTGGTGGCCCAGCCCGGCCATGCGCTGCCTGCCGCCGGCAAGCCGGCTCCGGCCTCCCAGGCGCAGGCCGCGGCGCCACCGAGCGAATACACTGCCGATGACGCGGCCCGCGAAGCGGCGCTTGCGGCGGCGGAGGCGCAGGCTGCCATGGCGGCTGCAGATGCAGCGAAGCAGGCAGCCGACGCGAGCGCAGCGGCGCAGGAGCCTGAGATGGAAGCCGCGAACGCGGCGGCCGCGGAGGCGGCCGATGCGGTCGACATGGGGGACGCCGGTGCCGCCGCCCGCGCCGCCAACGTGCCCGCAGTACCGCCGCCGCCGCCGCCGCCGCCCGCGCCGC
>NZ_NKUH01000122.1:0-504 GCF_009192895.1 Xanthomonas sp. LMG 12460
GGTGCTGGCCGGGGTCGCGCCCCTGGCCGCCGAACTGGCCGACGCCTTGCGCGGGCGCCTGAACGCCCCCACACAGGGAGCCAGCACCGCGCGCGCGGCCACACCGGCCTTCCCCCACCCCGACTACCAGCGCTTGTGGCAGGCGCTGGGCCACGACCCCATCTGTATGGATTCAGTGATCGCACGCAGCGGATTGACGGCCGCAGCGGCGTCCTCCATGCTGCTGGCCATGGAACTGGATGGCTACGTGGCGGTCGAACGCGGTCGTTACACCCGCAAACCCTAGTTTCTTCACCTCCACAGCGTCTCGCGACGCAGGCCGAGGGGCAATGAAAGAGAGCATTCTGGATGTCCTGCTGTACCTGTTCGAACACTATTTCAGCGAAGACGCGGATCCGGTCCGCGATCGCGACTCCCTCCAGAATGGCCTGATCCAGGCCGGTTTCAGCCCCACCGAGATCAGCAAGGCGTTCGACTGGCTCGACGCCCTGGCCGACCAGCGCC
>NZ_NKUH01000123.1:0-589 GCF_009192895.1 Xanthomonas sp. LMG 12460
GCCAGACCGACACCATCACCGGCACGCAACTGTCGGTGGGCGGCAACGCCAGCCTGAGCACGACCCAGGGCGACATCACCCTGACCGCCAGCAATATCGCGGCACAGGGCGATGTAACCATGCACGCCGCCAGCGACCTGACCATCCAGAGCGGGCAGGACACGGCCGGCAACGCCAACGTCTCGGACAACAAGGCCATCGGCACGGTGGTCATCTCCGACACCGAGCGCTTCTCCGGCTATCACACAGAGAAGCACCGCGACGACAACGCCACGGTGACGCAGGTGGCCAGCAGCGTCGGCAGCCTGGGCGGCAACGTCAACCTGAGCGCGGGCGGCACCTACACGCAGAGCGCCAGCAACGTGGTCGCGGCCAAAGACGTGGACGTGACTGCCGCGTCGATCCAGTTGCTCACCGCCAACGACAGCCACGCCGCGTCCTCGCAGGACGACACGCTCAAGATCGGTGCGTTCGCGCGGGTGAAATCGCCACTGATCGACCTGATCAACAACGTCGATGCGGCGCGCAACTCCGACGGCAGGCTGTCGGCGATGCAGGGCATGGCGGCAGTGGCCAACGGCTATCAGAC
>NZ_NKUH01000124.1:0-5332 GCF_009192895.1 Xanthomonas sp. LMG 12460
CCGGCGGGTGTACGGGCTGGACCTGCGCCACACGCCCAGCGTCGAGGCGTTCTGCAGCGAGCTGCTGGCGACCCGCACGCGCCTGGATTTCATCGTCAACAACGCCTGCCAGACCGTGCGCCGGCCGCCGCAGTTCTACGCGCACATGCTGGCCGGCGAGACCGCCGCGCTGCACGACCTGCCCGAGCACGTGCGCCGGCTGGTGGGCCAGTACGAAGGCCTGCGCGGCCCCGATCTGCTGCCGGCTGGGGGCAACACGCAGATGGCCGGGGCGGGCCAGGGGCGCAGCGGTGCCGACGGCCTGCTGCGCGCCGCGGAGCTGTCGCAAGTGCCGCTGCTGGCCGACGACCTGCTCGCCCAGCAGCACCTGTTCCCGGAGGGGCGCCTGGACCAGGACCTGCAGCAGGTGGACCTGCGCGGGCGCAACTCCTGGCGCCTGCTGCTGGACGAAGTGTCCTCGGTGGAGCTGCTGGAGACGCAACTGGTCAACGCGGTCGCGCCGTTCGTCCTCAACGCGCGGCTCAAGCCGCTGATGCTGCGCACGCCCGAGCGCGACAAGCACATCGTCAACGTGTCGGCGATGGAGGGGCAGTTCTACCGCAACTTCAAGACCACCCGGCATCCGCACACCAACATGGCCAAGGCCGCGTTGAACATGATGACCCGCACCTCGGCGGCCGATTACCAGAACGACGGCATCCACATGAACAGCGTGGATACCGGCTGGGTCACCGACGAGGATCCGGCCGAGATCGCCGCGCGCAAGGTGCAGGAAGAGCGCTTCCATCCGCCGCTGGACATCGTCGACGGCGCCGCGCGCATCGTCGATCCGATCATCCACGGCTTCAACACCGGCGAGCACGTGTGGGGCCAGTTCCTCAAGGACTACGCGCCGACCGATTGGTGAGGCGACGCGCCGCCATCGCAACGGTGCGCGACGTGCGTCCGCGCCCGCGCGCCGTCTAGCCGAGCGTGCGGTCCGCGGCCGTCGCGGCAGCGTTCTCGGCGTCCTTCTCGCGGCCCCAGAACTCCACCAGGATGGTCATCATGGTCCACACGATCAGCGTCGGCTGCACCTTGTCCGGCAGCAGGGCCTGGCCCTTGAGCATCACGTCGATCACCTTCGGCAGTGCCAGCACCATCAGCAGGGTGTAGATCGCGTACGCCACCCGGTGCCGGCTGCTGGAAATGAACAGGATCGAGATGACCAGGCTGGCGAGGACGCCCAGGACCACACCGAACTGCCAGGCGTTGAGGCGCTCGGTGCCGGTGAGCACCAGGCCCAGGACGGCACCGAAGAACATGTTCAGGCCGTTGAGATTGGCCTGGTACTCGTCCCTGGTCATGCGGCCGAGGCCGACCTTGCCGAACACGTTCCATCCCTTGCGCATGCTCGCTCCCCTTCGCATTGCCGCATCCTGGCGTCGCCACGCCTTCCGCTGGCCGCACGCCTCCCCGCCTCCACTGTAGCGAAGATCGCGCGCGTTCGTCGCCTGCCCGCCGCGCGTCGTGTGTCGCTGCGCCACGGCGCGGGAACCGCCTGCGCTAGCCCAGGGTCTGCAACTCGCCGCGCGGGCCGGTCGGTGTCAGATACAGGTGGCCGAGGCCGATCGGCAGGCGGAAACGGCGCGGCCCGGCGCTGCCGGGATTGAGGTAGAGCACGCCGTCGTGGGTCTCCAGCAAGGGCTTGTGCGAGTGGCCGCTGATCACCACGTCCACGCCGTCGGCGACGCGTGCCAGGGTCTTCAGGTCGTGGCGCACGTGCACGCGAACGCCGTCGATGTCCAGGTCCAGGGTCTCGGGCAGCGCCTGTGCCCATGGCGCGGTGTCGATGTTGCCGCGGATCGCGTGCAGCGGTGCCAGTTCCCGCAGTGCGTCGAGCACGTCCGGTTTGCCGATGTCGCCGGCATGCACGATCGCGGCGCACCCACGCAAGGCCGCCAGCGCCTCGGGGCGGAGCAGGCCATGGGTGTCGGCGATCACGCCGAGATGCAGCGGTCGAACGGGACGCATCGGTGGCGCTTCCTGGTGCGTGACAGCGTGCAGGCTACCCGTTCGGACGTGGTGGCGTCGTTGCGACCTGCGCGTGCTGGCCTGTTTCGTGAGGCGATGGCGCCAGCGAGCCGAGAGCGGACGTAGAGATCGTATCGACATCGACATCGACATCGACGCTTGGTGCATCACCGGCGCGTATCGAGATGCACCCGATGTTGCATCAGCGGCAGTTCCGGCCTGGGCGTCGTACCGCTGTGCATTAACCCGCACGTAGCGACGTGCAGCGTCATGGCGGCATGCGTACGCGACGTGTTGTACCGTTGCCGCGCGCGCCGCCCGTGCCGTCGCACGACATCGCAAGGCGGTGCCGTTTCTTCTCCAGCAGACTCCGATCGATGACTTCTTCCGCTACGCCCCCCGCCGCCGAGGCCGCGCCGCACGGCGCCGCCGCCGTGTTCCGCGTGGTCACCGGCAACTTCCTCGAGATGTACGACTTCATGGTCTATGGCTTCTATGCCACGGCCATCGGCCATGCGTTCTTCCCGTCGCATAGCGCGTTCGCCTCGCTGATGCTGTCGCTGGCCACGTTCGGCGCCGGCTTCCTGATGCGGCCGATCGGCGCGCTGGTGCTCGGCGGTTACATCGACCGGCACGGGCGTCGCAAGGGCCTGATCCTGACCCTGGGGCTGATGTCGGCCGGCGTGCTGCTGATCGCCTTCGTCCCCGGCTACAGCACCATCGGCGTGCTGGCGCCGTTGCTGGTGCTGCTCGGCCGCCTGCTGCAGGGCTTCTCCGCCGGCGCCGAGCTGGGCGGCGTGTCGGTGTATCTGGCCGAGATCGCCACGCCGGGCCGGCGCGGCTTCTACGTGGCCTGGCAGTCGGCCAGCCAGCAGGTGGCGGTGGTGTTCGCCGCTGCGCTCGGCGTGGCCCTGCACGCGCTGCTCTCCGACAGCACGATGGACAGCTGGGGCTGGCGCGTGCCGTTCGCCATCGGCAGCCTGATCGTGCCGCTGATCTTCCTGATCCGCCGCTCGCTGCAGGAAACCCCGGAGTTCGCCGCGCGGCAGGCGCCGGACCTGGCCGGCATCGCGCGCTCGCTGCGCGCCAATGTCGGATTGATCCTGGCCGGCGTGGGCATGGTGATGATGACCACCGTGTCGTTCTACCTGATCACCGCCTACATGCCGACCTACGGCCGCGCCGAGCTGCACCTGAGCGAGCTGGACAGCCTGGTGGTGACCGGCTGCATCGGCCTGTCCAATTTCGTGTGGCTGCCGGTGATGGGCGCGCTGAGCGACCGCATCGGCCGCAAGCCGCTGCTGGTGTTCGCCAGCGTGGCCATGTTGCTGACGGTGTGGCCGGCGCTGCAGTGGCTGGTCGACGCGCCCTCGTTCGTGCGGTTGCTGCTGGTCGGCGAGTGGCTGTCGCTGCTGTACGGTGCCTATAACGGTGCGATGGTGGTGGCGCTGACCGAGGTGATGCCCGCCGAGGTGCGCACCACCGGCTTCTCGCTGGCCTACAGCCTGGCCACTGCGACGATGGGCGGCTTCACCCCGGCGGTGTCGACCTGGCTGATCCATACCACCCACAGCCGCGCTGCCCCGGCGCTGTGGCTGTCGCTGGCGGCGCTGATCGGCCTGGCCTGCACCTTGCTGCTGTTCCGCCGCCAGCGCGGCGCTGGCACGTTCCACGCCGCCTGAGTGCCGCATTGCCTGGACGCGGGGCAGGGCGGCGGCAGTCCGCCCCGCCCTGCGCAACCCGCGCCGGCCTAGGCCAGGTCCAGCGCGGCGGTGAGGTCGCCCGGCACCACGCCGCTGGCAGCGTGCATCGCACGTTCGCGCTCGACCAGGCCCGGCAACGGCTCCAGGCCGAAGCGGCGGGTGATGAAGCGCAGGATCGAGCCGGTGTCGTAGACGCTGTGGTCGACGTGGCCGCGCCTGGCGTACGGCGACACCACCAGCGCCGGGATGCGCGAGCCCGGGCCCCAGCGGTCGGCCTTGGGCGGCGCCACGTGGTCCCACCAGCCGCCGTTCTCGTCGAAGGTGATGAACACGACGGTCTTCTCCCACAGCGGGCTGTTGCGCAGCGCGTCCACCACCATCGCGATGTGGCGATCGCCGGCGGCCACGTCGGAATAGCCGGCGTGCATGTTGAGGTTGCCTTGCGGCTTGTAGAACGTCACCGGCGGCAGCGTGCCGGCCTGCACGTCGGCGAGGAAGCGGTTCTCCGGGGCGGTGTCGCCCAGGCCGCCGTCGCGCAGCCGGCGCGCCCGCGCCGGCGTGCCCGGAGCGAGGTTGGCGAAGTAGTTGAACGGCTGGTGGTGGATCTGGAAGTTGGGACTGCCCGGGAACTCGCTGGTATCGCCGGTGTCGCCCTTGCCCTGCACCGCCAGCGCCCAGCCGCCGGCGTACCAGGCCCAGTCCACGCCCTTGGCGTCCAGCGCATCGCCGATATGGCGGTGGGTCTGCGGCGGCAGCGTGTTGGGGCTGTTGGGGTCGGCGTAGTCCGGGCGCGTCGGGTCCTGGCTGGTGCTGGGCTGGAACGGCGGGCTCAGGGTATTGATCGCCCAGAAATCCGGGGTCAGCGCGCCGTTGCGCACGAAGCGCGGCCGGCCGTTGAGCGCGGTACCCGGCGAATCGTCCTGCACCGCCAGGCGGATCTCGTCGGGCCGGTCGCTGGCCAGCACGCTGATCTGCGTCCGCCCCGGGCTGGTGTCGGCCTTGGGGTAGTAAGGCGCCTGCGCGGCGATCAGGTACTGATGGTTGAGGAACGAACCGCCGAACGCGCCCATGAAGAAGTTGTCGCACAGCGTGTAGTCGCGTGCCAGGCTCCACAGCCGCAGCGTGGCCGGCGCATCGGCGTAGTGGCCCATCACCAGGCCGCCGGCGTCGCTCCATGCGGCGAAGCCGTCGTTGCGGCCGCCGTTGATCTGCATCTGATTCTCGTAGAAGCGATGCACCAGGTCGCGGGTCACGATGCCGTGCGGCAGCAGCTGGCCGTCCGGCGTGCGCAGCGCGAACGGCGCATTGGGCAGCGGCCCGATCGCGTCCTCGCCGATCTTGTAGCGGCGATGCGCCACCACCTGTTCGTCCGGCGCCAGTCCGCCCCAGATCGGCGGCAGGATGTCGAGCACGCTGCCGTCGCGGTCCACCTGCCGCGCCTGCGCCGGCGTCACCTTGGACAGCGGCTGCTGCAGCCCGGGGAACTCGGGGAACAGATTGTTGAAGCTGCGGTTCTCGGCGTAGATCACCACCACGTGCTCGATCTTCTGCCGCAGCTGCCGATCCAGTTCCGTCGGCGACAGCGCACGCGCTGGCGCCGACGGAACTGGATCGGC
>NZ_NKUH01000125.1:0-19943 GCF_009192895.1 Xanthomonas sp. LMG 12460
GTGCCGGCGGCGGGCACGGGCAAAGCCTGAACGAGGCGACGTGTATCCTATGCGCCCCTCATGACGCCCCCGTTTCCAAGGAATCCCATGTCCCTGATCGCCCATTTCGACACCGCCCGCGGCCCGATCAAGATCGAGCTGTATCCCGACAAGGCCCCGCTGACCGTGGCCAACTTCGTGAACCTGGCCAAGCGCGGCTTCTACGACGGGCTGAACTTCCACCGCGTGATCGCCGACTTCATGATCCAGGGCGGTTGCCCGGAAGGCTCCGGCCGCGGCGGCCCGGGCTACCGCTTCGAGGACGAGACCAACAACGGCGTGCGCCACGAGCGCGGCGTGCTGTCCATGGCCAACGCCGGCCCCAGCACCAACGGCAGCCAGTTCTTCATCACCCACACCGCCACCCCGTGGCTGGACGGCAAGCACACCGTGTTCGGCAAGGTGCTCGAGGGCCTGGACGTGGTCGACAGCGTCGCCCAGGGCGATGTGATCAACAAGATCACCATCGAAGGCGACGCCGACGCGGTGCTGGCGGCCAAGGCCGACCGCGTCGCCGAGTGGAACCGCACCCTCGACGCCTGATCCGGCGCTGTCCGCGCGACCGGTCCTGCGGCCGGGCGCGCGGAACCTGCGTGCTACCATTTTCCCGATTGATTGCCGCACCCGACCGCCGATGACGATGCGCCCCCTTGTGTTGTGCCTGCTGCTGCTCGTGATCGGCGGCGGCGTGCACGCGTGGTGGCGCAGTGCGGCCTCGACACCGTCGGCCGCACTGGCCGCCGGCGACCCGCGGTTGCTGACCGGCGAGGCCGGCATCGTCATGCTCGCCGCCGACTGGTGCGGCTACTGCCGCCGGCAACAGGCCGATTTCGCCCGCGCCCAGGTCCACTACACGGTCCTGGACGTGGAGCAGGAGGCCGGCCGCCAGGCCGCCGCCGCGTTGGGCCTGGAAGGCGTGCCGATCACCGTGATCGGCCAGCATGTGGTCGAAGGCTACGACACTGCCGCCCTGGACCTGCACCTGCAGCCGCTGGGCTATCGCGTCTACTGATCCACCCCACCCACTTTCTTAGCAGAGGAATCCCCCATGAAAGCACCCGTTCGTGTTGCCGTGACCGGCGCCGCCGGCCAGATCGGTTATGCCCTGCTGTTCCGCATCGCCTCCGGCGAAATGCTGGGCAAGGACCAGCCGGTGATCCTGCAGTTGCTGGAACTGCCGATGGAGAAGGCCCAGGCCGCGCTGAAGGGCGTGATGATGGAGCTGGAAGACTGCGCGTTCCCGCTGCTGGCCGGCATGGTCGGCACCGACGACGCCGAAGTCGCGTTCAAGGACGCCGACATCGCCCTGCTGGTGGGCGCGCGTCCGCGCGGCCCGGGCATGGAGCGCAAGGATCTGCTGCTGGAGAACGCCAAGATCTTCACCGCGCAGGGCGCGGCGCTGAACAAGGTGGCCAAGCGCGACGTCAAGGTGCTGGTGGTCGGCAACCCGGCCAACACCAACGCCTACATCGCCATGAAGTCGGCGCCGGACCTGAACCCGAAGAACTTCACCGCGATGCTGCGCCTGGACCACAACCGCGCGCTGAGCCAGCTCTCGCTGAAGCTCGGCAAGCCGGTCGGCGGCATCGAGAAGCTGGTGGTGTGGGGCAACCACAGCCCGACCATGTACCCGGACTACCGCTTCGCCACCGCCGACGGCGCCTCCATCGCCGATGCGATCAACGACCAGGAATGGAATGCCGGCACCTTCATCCCGACCGTGGGCAAGCGCGGCGCGGCGATCATCGAAGCGCGCGGCCTGTCCTCGGCCGCCTCGGCCGCCAACGCCGCCATCGACCACGTGCGCGACTGGGTGCTGGGCAGCAACGGCAAGTGGGTGACGATGGGCGTGCCGTCCGATGGCTCCTACGGCATTCCCGAAGGCGTGATCTTCGGGTTCCCGGTCACCACCGAGAACGGCGCCTACACCATCGTCAAGGATCTGCCGATCGACGACTTCAGCCAGAAGTACGTCGACAAGACCCTGGCCGAGCTGGAAGAGGAGCGCAGCGGCGTGGCCCACCTGCTGGGCTGATCGCCAACGCGATCGCGTCGTCACGGAACGCCGGGCCCCGCCCGGCGTTTCGCGTTGTGGGAGTCCGACATGATGAATCTGATCCACTGGCGGCTGTACGTCGCCGTGGTCGAGTGCGGCAGCATCAGCGCCGCTGCCGCGCGCTGCGGCATCACCCAGTCCGGCGCCAGCCAGGCCATCGCGCAGATGGAGCACGTGCTGGGCGCAGCGCTGCTGCTGCGCGAGCGCGGGCGGGTCCGGCCGACCCCGTTCGGGACGCGTGCGCTGGAACATGCTAGGGCGATGCTGGCCGAGCTGGGGCAGATCCAGGCCCTGGCCAGGGCGCAGCGCGCAGCGGGTGCGGCCTCGCTGCGGGTCGCCGGCTTCGCCTCGTCGCGGCCATGGCTGGCGCCACGCCTGCGCGCGTTCGAGCGGGCGCATCCGGACACGGGTGTGGTCTGGCTGGAAGGCGGCGACGAGGAGGTCGAGGCCTGGCTGGCGGCCGGGACGGTCGACCTGGGCGTGGTACTGGATCCGGCGCCGGAGCGCGACGCCATGGTGTTCGGCATGGACGAGTGGCTGGCGGTGCTGCCGCCGGCACTGGCGCGTCCGCAGGCGCGCGACATCGCCCTGGCGGAACTGCTGACGCTGCCGTTCGTACTGGCCACCGGCGGCTGCTGGCTGCATGCGCAGCGCCTGGCCGAACGCGCCGGGCTGGCGATCGCCGACCTGCGCCTGCAGGTGCGCGACTGGTCCGGCGCCTGGACCCTGGTGCGCGACGGCGCGGGCGCCAGCCTGCTGCCGACGTCGGTGCTGCCGGCCGAGCGCGACGGCGTGCAGGTGCTGCCGTTGCAGCCGCGGCTGCAGCGCCGCTTCGCCCTGGTCGCTGCTGCACACGCGGCGCCGGCCGCGCTGCAACTGCGCCGGTTCCTGGACGAGGCCATTAGCGGCGCTACTGACCCGTCCTGACATTCTTGTTTCTCCGCAGGCCGCCGTGCCGCACACACTGCGCGCGCCGACTGTCCGGCGCCCCTGCGAGACCGTTCCGATGCTCCTCTATGCCGCTCCTGGCGCCTGTTCCCTGGCGCCGCACATCGTGTTGCGCGAACTGCAGTTGCCGTTCCGTCTGGTGCGCTTGGACAACCACAGCAAGCGCACCGACGAGGGCGGGGATTACCTCGCGATCAACCCCAAAGGCTACGTGGCCGCGCTGCAGCTGGACGACGGCCAGGTGCTGACCGAGGGGCCGGCGATCCTGCTGTACCTGGCCGATCGCTGTCCGCAGGTGGCGCTGGCGCCGCCCGCGGACGCAGACGCCTTGTCGCGCTACCGCCTGTACGAGTGGCTGGCCTTCATCAACAGCGAACTGCATGCCGGCAGCGTGCCGCTGTTCGATGCCGGGCTGGCACCGGCGCGGCGCGGCGCGGTCGCCGCCCGCCTGCTGCAGCGCTATGCCCATGCCGAGGCCATGCTGTGTACGCAGCCGTACCTGCTCGGCGAGCGCTTCGGCGTGGCCGATGCCTATCTGTTCACCGTGCTCGGCTGGCTGCCGCGGTTCGGCCTGTCGCTGGACGCGCTTCCGGCGTTGGCGGCGTACGCGGCGCGCATCGCGCAGCGTCCCAGCGTGGCGGCGGCGCTGGCCGCCGAGCAGGCGCTGCGCCCGGCCTGAGCGCGGCGCGCTGGCGGGGAGAGCATGACCTTCGGCGCTCGGCCGCGGCGCGGCGGCCGTGCTAGGTTGCCCGGGCCATTCGAAAGGGGATTTCGACCATGCTCATGCCGTTCCGCTGGATCGGCGCCCTGGCGCTCGCCAGTGCGTTGCCTGTCGCCGCCCACGCCGCCACCGCCGACAGCGGTTACCGGCAACCGCCCGAGCCGCTGCTGGGCGTGATGCGCGCCCCGCTCAATCCGACGCCGCGGCTGGACCCGACCGGGCGCACCCTGTTGCTGGTGGAGCGCCAGGCCTACCCGCCGATCGCGCGCGTCGCCGAGCCGTACCTGAAGCTGGCCGGAGTGCGCGTGGAACCGCGCACCCACGCCCGCCACGACATGTCCAACGGCTATGGCATCCGCGCCTGCCTGGACGGCTTCAGCCTGGTCGACGTGGCCAGCGGCAAGCAGACCGCGGTGACCCTGCCGGCCGGCGCCTGCCCGGCGCAGCCGGTGTGGTCGCCGGACGGGCGCCGCTTCGCCTTCAACAACACCGCGGCCGACCGCGTCGAACTGTGGCTGGGCGACGTCGCCACCGGCGCGGTGCGTCGCATCGACGGCGTGCAGCTCAACCCGGTACTGGGCGGCGAGATCCAGTGGCTGGGCGGCAGCGACACGCTGCTGGTGCGTGCGGTGCCCCAGGACCTCGGTCCGGCGCCGGTGAAGGCGGCGGTGCCGCCGGGGCCGGAGGTCAAGGAAGCGATCCGCGGCAAGGGCGAGAGCAGTACCTACGAGGCTCGCGACACCCTGTCCAGTCCCGAGGACGAGGCCCAGTTCACCTACTACGCCACGGCGCAGCTGGTCACTGTGGATGCCGCCAGCGGCAAGCTGCGCACGGTCGGCAAGCCGGCGGTGTACTCGGTGGTCGACGGTGCGCCGGACGGCCGCCACGTGCGCGTGGAGCGCCTGCAGCGCCCGTACTCCTACGTCACCACCTACGGCCGCTTCGCCCACGACGTGGCGGTGCTGGACCTGGCAGACGGCAGCGAGCGCGTGCTGGCGAACCTGCCGGTGGCCGATCGCGTGCCGGTACACGGCGTGCCCACCGGGCCGCGCGCCTACGGCTGGCGCGCCAACCAGCCGGCCACCCTGGTCTGGGCCGAGGCGCTGGACGGCGGCGACTGGAAGACCAATGTGCCGGCGCGCGACAAGCTGCTGACCCTGTCGGCACCGTTCACCGGCAAGCCGCGCGAACTGGCCAAGGTGACCCAGCGCTACGCCGGCCTGAGCTGGTTCGCGCAGGGCGGGCAGGCGCTGCTGGACGAGTACGACGAGAACCGTCACTGGCGCCGCACCACGCTGCTGGACGCGGACCGCCCCGGCAGCGCCGGGCGGGTGCTGTTCGACCTGTCCACCGACGACCTCTACGCCGATCCCGGCACGCCCGAGCTGCGTCGCCTGGCCAACGGCGAATACGTGCTGCGCGAGGACAACGGCGCACTGTTCCTGAGCGGGCAGGGCGCCACCCCGGCCGGCGACCGGCCGTTCCTGGACCGCTATGATCTGGCGAGCGGCAAGACCCAGCGTCTGTTCCGCAGCGGCGCCGATGTTGATGAGGCCTTCGCCGGGTTTGCCGGCGAGGACACCACCCGCCTGCTGACCTGGCGGCAGTCGCCGAGCGACCCGCCGAACGTCTACCTGCGCACGCTGGGCCAGCCGCAGCCGGCTGCGGCAGCCGGCGAGGCGGTGGTCGCCTCTACCCTGGCGCCGGTGACCCGCTTCCCCGATCCGACCCCGGTGGTGCGGCAGATCAAGAAGCGGCTGGTGACCTACAAGCGCAAGGACGGCGTGGAACTGTCCTTCACCCTGTACACGCCACCCGGCTACAAGGAAGGCACGCGGGTGCCGGCGATCCTCTACGCCTATCCGCTGGACTACGCCGATGCCTCCAAGGCCGGCCAGGTCAGCGGCGCCAACGACCGCGACTTCACCCGCCTGCATTCCTACCAGCTGTTGCTGCTGGCCGGCTACGCGATCATCGACGACGCCGCGTTCCCGATCGTCGGCGATCCCAAGACCGCCTACGACACTTACCTGCAGCAGCTGGTGGAGAACGCGCAGGCGGCGGTGGACAAGGCGGTAGCGCTGGGTGTGGTCGACCGCGACCGCATCGGCGTCACCGGCCACAGCCACGGCGCGCTGATGGCGGCCAACCTGCTGGCGCACACCGACCTGTTCCGCGCCGGGGTGGCCACCAGCGGCAGCTACAACAAGACCCTGACCCCGTTCGGCTTCCAGAACGAGCGGCGCTCGTTCTGGGCCGCACCGGAGGTGTACGCGCAGGCCTCGGCGTTCTTCCACGCCGACAAGATCAACGAACCACTGCTGCTGGTGCACGGCATGGACGATGCCAACCCCGGCACCGAGACCACCCAGGCCCCGCGCATGTTCCAGGCCATCCGCGGCCTCGGCGGCACCGCGCGGCTGGTGCTGCTGCCGTTCGAACCGCACTGGTACACCGCGCGCGAGTCCAACGAGGACGTGGTGGCGGAAATGCTGGAGTGGTTCGATCGTTATGTGAAGCAGGCGCCGCCGCTTGCGGCGTCGGCGGACAAGGCGGCACAGAAGCAATAGCTCGACGATTTAGGAGCGCACGATGAAATTGCGTTTTCTTTGCGCGCCAGTGCTGCTGGCGCTCACCGCATGCGGCGCCGTCGACACGATGAAGAATGCGTACGCGCATTCGCAGGAGGTGGCTGCCGACCTGGAGAAATCCGTCGGCAGCAAGCCGATGGTCGGCTTCAACTGGGCCAATGGTTCGCTGGTCCAGGTCACGGTCAACTTCCAGGGCGTGCCGCACAAGCCCCTGGATCAGATCGTGCAACTCAGCAAGGATTCGGTAGCCACGCGCTTCGAGCAGGCGCCGGGGAATGTGGTGGTGACGTTTACGGTGCCGGGGAAGTAGGTCCGTCTCCGGCGATTCGTCCAGCCGACGCCGCATTGCGGCGCGGCTCGATCCAGGCGTGAGGCGAGCCATGTCCAGTCCCTGCTACCCCGGTACAACGACGCCTGTTCGTCGTGGCGACCTGGTCAAGTGGCGCAATGACGAACGCCCGTCGCGAGTGCTCTTTGTCATCAGCACCGACGACTTTCCACCCGAAGAAGACGTCGCATCAAGAGTGTGGTTTCGGTCGGAGTTCGGCGAAGGCATCATGGTCGACACGCCGACCGCAGGATGGGTACTCGAGTCGGAAGACTGCGCGAACCTGGTATTGCTGCATACGGTCGATGAGCGCGCCTGACGAAGCGCGCCCGAGCCGAAGTGTCTCGCAGCAATGGTGAATCGTGGTGAAGGAATTTTGTATGCATCGCACTGATGACGCGGTTGAGATCGAGCGACTTGTAAACGTGTTGGTCCCAGAAGGGTACTTCGCATACTGCAGGTGGGATGGCACGGTGCCGCTCTTGTTCGCGCTCGGCGAAAAGAAGACGCACTCGGTGGACGTGCGACGTCGTGGGCAGCACGTGGCCGTGCATTACTGGTTCGGGTATCCCGACGACGACTTCATTCGCGAAGAACGGTTCCAGACCTTTGCTGAGACCGTGGCGCCGGTGAGGGCTTGGCTCGCCAGGGACACCCCGAGCTGACACGGCGTCGTGGCAGCTTCGTTCAAGGGTCTGACAGCGCGCGCTGCACTGAAGCTGGATCCGCGTTGTCCGTCTAGGCCCCTTCGACCAAGGTCGGAACGACGCCCTCCCCACCGAAGGACTATGCTCGGAGCCGGTGCACCGGCCTTGGGAGGGGCGGCATGGACTACGCGACGCTGTACCGACGTTCGATCGAGCGGCCCGAAGAGTTCTGGGCCGAGCAGGCCAGGGCGATCCACTGGGAGCGGCCGCCGCAGGCGATCCTGGAGTACGACACGCCGCCGTTCCGGCGCTGGTTCGTCGGCGGCCTGACCAATCTGTGCCACAACGCGGTGGACCGGCATCTGCCCGAACGCGCCACGCAACTGGCGCTGGTCGCGGTGTCCAGCGAAACCGGGCAGACTCAGGAGATCACGTATGCGCAGCTGTACCGTGAGGTCAACGCCTTCGCCGCGGTGCTGCAGCGGCTGGACGTGCAGCGCGGCGACCGCGTGGTCATCTACATGCCGAACATGGCCGAGGCGGTGTACGCGATGCTGGCCTGCGCGCGCATCGGCGCGGTGCATTCGGTGGTGTTCGGCGGCTTCGCCGCGCACAACCTGGCGCTGCGCATCGACGACGCGCGGCCCAAGCTGCTGATCGCCGCCGATGCCGGCAGCCGCGGCGGCAAGCGCATTCCCTACAAGCCGCTGGTCGATGCCGCCTGCGCCGAAGCCAGTGCGCCGCCGCCGACGGTGCTGATCGTCTCGCGCGGGCTGGACCCGGCGCTGCCGCGCGTGCCCGGGCGCGACGTCGACTATGCCGAGCTGCGTGCCGAGGTCGGCGATGCGCAGGTGCCGGTGGTGTGGCTGGAATCCAACGAGCCCAGCTACCTGCTGTACACCTCCGGCACCACCGGCAAGCCCAAGGGCGTGCAGCGCGATGTCGGCGGGCATGCGGTGGCGCTGGCGTTGTCGATGCGCACGGTGTTCGACTGCGGCCCGGGGCAGACCATGTTCTCCACCTCCGACGTGGGCTGGGCGGTGGGGCATTCGTACAACGTGTACGGCCCGCTGATCGTCGGTGCGACCTCGCTGCTGTACGAAGGCCTGCCGGTGCAGCCGGATCCGGGCGTGTGGTGGGCGCTGTGCGAGAAGTACCGGGTGCGCACCATGTTTTCCTCGCCGACCGCGATCCGCGTGTTGAAGAAACATCCGGCGCGCTACCTGCGCGAGCGCGACCTGAGTGCGCTGCGCTATCTGTTCCTGGCCGGCGAGCCGCTGGACGAGCCGACTGCGTTGTGGATCGGCGAGGCGCTGGGCAAGCCGGTGATCGACAACTACTGGCAGACCGAAACCGGCTGGCCGGTGCTGACCCTGTTGCCGGGCGTCGAGTTGCGGCCGGTGAAACCGGGATCGCCCGGCTTTCCCAATCTTGGGTACCGCACGCGCATCGTCGACGAGCACGGCGTCGAGGTGCCGGCCGGGCGCAAGGGCGTGCTGGTGATCGAGCCGCCGTTGCCGCCGGGCTGCATGACCACGGTGTGGAACGACGACGCGCGCTTCCTGCGCAGCTACTTCAGCCATTTCGATACGCTGCTGTACAGCTCGCTGGACTGGGCGATCCGCGACGAGGACGGCTACACCTTCATTCTCGGCCGCACCGACGACGTGATCAACGTGGCCGGACATCGCCTGGGCACGCGCGAGATCGAGGAAGCCATCGCCGGCCACGCCGACGTGGCCGAGGTCGCGGTGATCGGCATGCATGACGAATTGAAGGGGCAGGTGCCGGTGGTGTTCGCGACGCTGAAGCAGGTCGCGCCGGATGCGGCGGCGGTGATCGAGGAACTGCGCCAGTGCGTGGTGCAGCGTCTTGGCGCGGTGGCGCGCCCGGCGCAGGTGTATCTGGTGCAGGCCTTGCCGAAGACGCGGTCGGGCAAATTGTTGCGGCGCTCGCTGCAGGCGCTGGCCGAGCAGCGCGATCCGGGCGATCTGTCGACGCTGGACGATCCCGGCGCGCTGGAGGAAATCCGTCGCGCCTTGCGCGGTTGACGTGCGACCGGCGACGCCGGCGCAGCCGCGCCGGCGTTCGCATCATCGCTTAGCTCAGGCCTTCGGCCTGCAGCGCCGCCTGCACCTGCGGATCGGCGGACATGCGTTCGAAATGCAGCTGCAGATTGGGGCCGAGCGCGATCTGCTGCGCGCGCGCCCAGCGCAGGGTGACGAACAGGTAGGCATCGGCGATGGAACGGCGCGCGCCGCCCAGCCAGGTCTGCTGTTCCAGCGCAGCTTCCACGCGCGCGTACAGCGTGCGCACGCGTTCGCGTGCATGTTCCTGGGTGCGGGCGATCACCGCGGCATCGTCGAGATAGCGGGTGCTGCCGAACAGCGGATGAAACGCCGGGTGCAGATCGGCGTTGAGGAAGGCCAGCCAGCGCTGTATTTCGGCACGGCTGCGCGGGCTGCCGTCGCCGGACAGGTGCGCGTCGGGCGCGAGATCGGCGATGTAGTTGAGGATCGCCGAGTTCTGGGTGAGCACCCAGTCGTCCATCTGCAGCGCAGGCACCGCGCCGGCCGGATTGATCGCCAGGTACGTCGGCGCCTTCATCGCAGCGGCATCCAGCAGCTTCAGTTCGAACGGCAATCCGGCCCAGCGCAGCGCGATGTGATCGGCCAGCGAACAGGCGCCGGGCTTGGAATAGAGTTTCATGGCAGGCGGTTCCGCATCGGTCAGGACGGCAGAGCGTACCTGCTGCGCGGGGCGCTTGGCGATGAAGACGCGCCATGCGTGGCGCGCGCGCCTGCGTCAGGACATGCCTGTGTGGCGAACGATCAGGACGCGTTGCGCGGGCGCAGCTTCTGCACGCGATAGAACGTGTGGTCGCCGATGGTCGCGACCTGATAGGCATTGCGCCAACTCGGGCTGGCGATGGCATGCGCGGCGAAGTGGCTGGCGCCCGGCACGATCTCCTTGCGCTGGCCCTGCGGCAGCGCCCAGTTGCGCTCGGCGGCGAAGGCGACCTTGACCGCATCGGCCCAGGCGTCGTCGTTCTTCAGTTCGGTGCCCGGCTTCACCAGGCCTGGCGCGAACTGCTTGCGTGCGGTGACCACCTGGCACATCGAATCGCCCCACAGGCCGCTGTCCAGGCGACGCAGCGCCACTTCGGCGACGGCTTGTTGTCCGCGCAGCGTCTGGTCGCGCGCTTCCAGGTATACGGTGGTGCTGAGGCAAAGCGAATCGGCAGCGGGTTGCGGCAACAATTGCGAGAGCCAGAGAATCCAGGCCAGTTTCATCGTACTCCTTGCTCCGTATGGGCCGTCGTCGTGGCGCTGCGCCGGGATGGCGCGGCAAGCGATGCGGCTTGGCGTCATGGGGAGGCGGCCTGTCACGGGCCGCCCGGGTGCCGGCAATCTGAAGTCCGGCGGATCCGCCAAGATGGGCGGATCGAGAAGAGGCGCGAACGATAGGGGCCGGTTCCCGAATCGCAACTGAATCCCGAGTGTTGACAGGGTTCACATCTCGCTGTGTCGAGATGCCGTCGCGCCTGGCCGCGCGACGGCATTGTGCAACGCCGCACTGCGGCGCATGAGGCTCAGGGAAACTGCTTGCGCTGCATCAGCATGGCGTACACCTTCACCACCGGATCGGCGTGTCCGCTCAGTTGCGTCAGGCGTTGATCGCGATCCGGCCAACGCTGCGCCTGATCGGCGAGCACGCGCAGATCGCCGAACCAGGTGTCGTGATCGCGTGCGTAATACGGGCCGCTCAGCAGCGTGGCGAGCAGGTGCATGCCGCGGTCGCGCGCCGCGCCCGCCGGCGCGTACTCGAGATAGCGCAGCAGTTCGCGCAGGCGCGCGCGCTGCACGCGGCCGCTGTCGTCGCTGGCGGCGGTCTGCTGCAGCACGCCGTGGTCGAGTTGGTCGAGGAACTCGATCGATGCTTTTTCCGTCGCCGCATCGCCTGCACTGGAAGCCGGATCCAGCAACTGCGTGCGGATGTTGTAGCCGGCCTGGCGGATCAGCGAGATCGCATCGGCGTCGATCGACTGCGCGGGGAGCTGCGGTGCCGGCACGATGCGCTCGGCCGGCAGCTCGGCGACGAAGCGCTGTTCCAGCAGCCAGTGGTTGCCGAGCACGCTGGAAGCGCAGCGCGTCTGCGCAAGATGCGCGGCGACGTAGCCGCGGTAGGCGGCGTGCAGGCGCTCGCGCAGGGCGCTGTCGGACATCTGTTGCAGCACCAGCGGCATATCGCCGGCCACGCTGAGTTCGGTGGCGGTGAAACCGGCATCGTCGCCGCGGATGCGTTCGAACATGCGCACCAGGCCGTCGCCGAGCTGTGCCTGTCCCGCAGTATCCAGCGGCGCCGCGGCGAGCGCCATCTTCAGCGCCGGGGCGGTGTCGGTTTCGTGTTGCGCCGCGTCCACGCGTGCGGCGATTGCGCTGGCGCGCGCTGCCGGTGACGCCGGCTGCAATGCGCTGGCCAACGCATAGGTCGGGCTGGGATCGTCGAGATAGTCCGCATCGCAACTGCCGGCGTGCGGCGTCGGCAGCGCGGCGAACAACGCCTGAACCTGCGCTGGCGTGGCGTGTTGTGCGGCGCGTGCCTGCAGCGTCAGCCGATCCAGACCAGCGGTGCGCGGTGAGCGCAGTTCGTCGTCGTGCTCTTCGTCGATGCTGCCGACGCGGGCCAGGCCGGGCATGCGCCGTTGCGCGCGCTCGGCCAGTGTCACGGCCTGTTGGGTCAGCCGTTGCGCGGCAGCGGCCCGGTTGCCGTCGGCTGGAAGATCGGCGGATGCAGCCAAGCGCAGCAGCACATCGGCCTGGAAGTCGGCAGGCAGCGCCTGCGCCGCGGCCAGCACCGCACTCGCAGTTGGCCCGGGCACGGCGCTACCGTTCATCGAATCGGCGCCAGTGGACGGCGGCGTCTGCGCACTGGCCGGACCGGCAGGCGGGTGTGTTGCGAGGGAAACCGGCGCTGCGGTTTGCGCGCCGTGGGCGGTGGCCGCGCGTTGCAGCAGCGGCACGCAGGCGCCGGCGACCAGCAGCGCGAGAAGCAGATGGCGGGGACGTGGGGCGGAACGCATGGGAACTCCTGAAGGCGGGCGACGGACTGCACGGCGCATGGGCGCCGTGCAGGACCGGGGAGCGCACTCCCCGGGCGACCATCCAGTGGTCAGTTGTAGCGCGCGGTGTTGCGCGGCACGTTGGCGCGAATCACCCCGAGCGGATCGTCGGTGATGATGCTGGTGAAGCCGGCGGTGACCTGCGCGCGGAAATCCGGACGGTCGTCGGCGGTCTCGTTGCCGAAGTACTTGGTACGCGTCAGGTAGTCGTCCAGCGAGGCACAGCAGGTGCCGTTGCTGCGCACGTAGTGCTGGCCGTCATGGCTGCTGAGGCGGTACTCGGGCACCGGCGAGAACGCGCCGATCGCGCGTTTCTGCGCCTGGTTCTCGGCCAGCAGTTCGGCGGTCGGGTCGCCGCGGCGGGGCTGCTTGTTGCCGATTTCCAGCCATGCGAAGCCACTTTGGCGACGCGCCTCGTTGATCCAGGCGTTGACCCGGCACGCCGGCGTGTCGCCGCGCCCCGAGCCGCACTCGCCGACGTAGCCGCCGTCGGCCAGCCTGTCCATGTCGCCGGCGTAGATGGTCGGCGCGAATGGCACACCCTTGGTGAAGCGGGTGATCTCGCTGGGCGTCTTCGGCAGCAGCGAGGCGCTGAATTTCAGCACCACCTGGTTCTCCATGCGGAACGCATGGACCTGGTCGGCCGCGCGCGAGACTGCATCCAGGTTCTTCAGATCAAGCACCACCACCATGTGGTTGGCGTAGGTCACCACGGTGTTCAGCGCCTTGGCCAGCGAGGTCGGATTGTCGTTGGTCTTGGCGAAGTTCTTGTCGCGCAGGAACGAGTTGACCAGATCATGACTGGTCAGGGTGCTGATGTCCGGATTCCAGCCCTTCGGATTGGTTGCCGGCTGGAAGATATAGAAGCCGGGTTCGTGATACACCACGCGACCGGCGTTCTGGTCGTGGAACAGCCAAAGGATGCCGTCGGAGGCCTGCTTGACATCGAGTTCGATCGCTTCGATGTTGTTGTTGTAAGTGCTGAGGATCGAGCAGGTGGAGTTTTCCGCGCAGCCGTCGCCGACCAGGCCGCGGTGCGAAATCACCACGACATCGGCGTGGCTGCCCTGGTAGGGGGCTTTCATCACGTTGAGGATATGTTGCGGGTTCCAGTTGCTGGCGGCCGACGCCATGCCGGACAGCGTGGCCAGCGACGCGCAGGCCAGCGCCAGGGCGAGAACCTTGGCGGGTTTCTTGGGCAGTTTCATGTGCTCTCTTCCGTTCGGGGTTGATGGAATGAAGTGAAGCAGCGCAGCGCGCGGCAACCGCCGCGCCCATGGGCGCGGTTGTCTGCAGCGCAATGCTCGAAGCGACGGGCATCGTCCTGGCGTTTCATGCCACCCGTCTGAAACTGGACTCCTGGCGACACCGCGCGTGGGCCACCGCGTGATGTCGCCGGGATTTGGACCGAGGCCCGCTACCGGGGCGTGTCCGTGCCGTGCAGGTAGCGTTGCAATGCCAACGGCTCGTCGGTTTGGATCATGCTGACGCCGTGCTTGCGCAGCCCGCCCCAGACCGCAGCCGGATCGCGCAGCGCGCGCTGGTCGGTGTAGTGCGCGGACAGCCGCATCGGTTTGCCGCTGGCGATGTCGTTGGTCATGGTGTTGACGAACAGGCGCGTGTGCGGCGCCAGTTCGCGTTGCGCAATGTCCAGCACCACCGGGTCGTCGAACATCAGCTGCACCACCGCCGGCTGCAAGCTGGCAGCGCGGCGCAGGGCCTGCTCGGGCGGCAGCGTCGATTCGCGTTGCAGGTACAGCGCCTGCAACGCGATGTCGGCCTTGCGCGCGCGCTGCAACACCGTGTCGGGCACGTCCAGCGGCACGTTGAGCAGCACGTCGCGCTGCGCGCCGGCCGCCTCCACCGCGTCGATCACTTGGTCCAGTGCCGCGGCCTTGATGTCCAGGTTCACCAGGACCTTGCCGCGCGCCAGGGCCAACGCCTGCGCCAGCGTCGGCGGATGCCGCGCGGTGAGCGTGCTGTCGCGGCCGCCGCCCCGGCTGCGCACGCGCAAGGCGGCGATCTGCGCCGCTTCCAGATCGGCCACCGCGCCGTGTCCGTCGGTGGTGCGGTCCACCGTCTCGTCGTGCATCAGCACCAGCGCGCCGTCGCGGGTGGTGCGCACGTCGATCTCGACCATGTCCACGCTGCGCGCGATGCACGCGGCGATGCCGTCAAGCGTGTTCTCCGAGGCGAACGTCCAGCAGGCGCGGTGCGACACCACCAGCGCCGGTCCGTGCGGGTCGCGCAGCCGGTCGGGCAGGCTCTGCGTTGCCGCCATGGCCACGACCGGCATCGACAGCACGGCGCTCATCAGCAGTCTCCGGAAGCGCATGCTCACCATCTCCAGGTCAGCGACGCGTTGTAGTTGCGGCCGAAGATCGGCCGCGCGTAGATCGCGTCGGCGGTGCCCTGGCCGGACAGCGTGTCCACGCGCGCATTGCCTTCGGTCAGGCCGAGCGCGTTGCCGACGTTGGCGGCGTGCAGCTGCAGTTCCAGGTGATCGGTCAGCCGCGCGAACAGGCCAAGGTCGTAGGTGGTGTAGGCGGGCAGGGCGGTGGCGTTGGTGTAGTCCACATAGCGCTGGCCCATGCGATAGGCGGTGGCCGACAGTTCCAGCGGCCGGCCGTCGATGTCGAAGTACAGGGTCGGGCTGATCGACGCCATGAACTTCGGGATGCGCGAGATCTGCTTGCCGTCCTGGTCGCCGTAGCTGAGGCCGGTGGTCGCGTTGCTCAGACCGCGCGTCTGCGGATCCTGCAGCGTGGCCGAACCGGTGATGCCGAACAGCGGCAGCGGCCGCCAGGTGAACTCCGATTCCAGGCCCAGCGTGCGGGTCTTGCCGACCAGTGCCAGGCTCTGCACCGCACCGCTGCCGTCGAGCACGATGGCGCTGATCGACAGATCGTTGAAGCGGCTCCAGAAGCCGACTGTGGAGAACGAGAAGGTGTCGCCGAAGCTGCCGCGCAGGCCGGCCTCGGCCTGGTCGATGTCGGTGACGTCCGCGTTCTGGGTCTGGTAGACGTTCTGCAGCCGCGGCAGGCGCTGCGACTGGGTGTAGCGGGCGAAGGTCTGCAACTGCGGGGTGAGCGCGAACTCGGCGCCGAGCGTCCACTGCGTGGCGTGGCGATGATCGGTGCGCGGACTGAACGCACCGCTGAGCCCGCCGACGTTGTCGTCGGCGAGCGTGGTCGGATCGCCGAGATTGCGCGTGGTGGTGGCGTAGACGCCGCCGTTGGCGTTGTAGCGGGTGTAGCGCACGCCGGCATCCAGGCCGAGGCGGCCGAAGCGCACCGAATCCCACAGGTACGGCGACAGGTAGGTGCCGTTGGCGAAACCGCTGGTGACGCCGTTGCCGTAGCGCACGAAGCCGTTCTGGGTGACCGAGCCGACCACGTTGCCGGTGGCGTCGTAGGCCAGCACGTCCAGGCGCTGCGCGTTGTTCTGCAGCGTGGTCAGCACGGTGTTCTGCAGGCGGTCCTGGCGGTACTCGAAGTGCTGCACGTTGAGGCCGGCGGTGAGCGTGTGCTGGCCCAGTACGGTGTCGTCGAACGCCTTGCTCAGTCGCAGGTCGTCGGACAGCGTGCGCAGATGCGTGCGCGCATTCCACAGGCCGCTCTCCAGCACCAGGCCGTTGGCCGCGGCTGGATCGTAGGCGGCGCCGTTGCGGCTGGCGACGTAGCCGACCCGCGCCACCCGCGTGCCGAAGCCGCTGCGCGCACGGCCGAGTTGCGTGTTGAGGTAGGTGCCGGCGTCGTAGGGCGCGGCGCCGGAGAACAGCGCGGTGTAGTCCACCTCCGCATCGACGAAGCGCATGCGGTTGTTGAGGGTCAGGCCGTCGCCCAGATCCCACTCCAGGTGCGTGCCGAGTTGCTTGACCTTGGTGTGGATGCCGTCGGCCAGGTCGAGGTTGCGCGCCAGCGGGCCGTTGCCGTCGAAGCTCAGCGCGGTGGTGTGGCGCAGGTCGTTGGACAGCAGGGTGCCGTCCAGCGGATCGATCAGCGCCGACAGCGATTGCGACGGGTTGCGTGGGTCGGCCAGGGGGATCGGGTTGTAGAAGGCGGTCCGGTCGTTGAGGTACTTGGCGTCGACGTCGAGGATCGCATCGCCCATCAGGAAGGTCAGGTTGCCGCGCAACTGGCCACCCTGGTCGGCGGTGTAGCCGGTGCGGCGCAGACCGTCGTCGCTGCGGTGGTAGCCGCCGATGCTGTACAGCACGTTCTCGCTGAGCGGGCCGGCGCTGTAGGCGTCCTCGCGGCGCAAGCCGTCGCTGCCGACGCTCATGCGTACCGCGCCCTCGGGGGTGGCAGTGCCGTGGCGGGTGATGGCATTGACCGTGCCGCCCGGCGCGTTGGTCGCGAACAGCGGCGAGGTGCCGCCGCGCACCACCTCCAGGCGCTCGGTCATCATGTCCAGCGCGAACAGGGTGTCGACGTTGAAGAAGCTTTCCTGCGGCTCGTCGAACAGGGTCAGGCCGTCTTCCTGGTATTGCACGTAGTACCAGCCGCCCGCCGGCAGGCCGCGCACGTAGAGGTTCTGGCCGCCGCCCTGGCCGCCGGAGGGTTCGGCGGAGAAGCCGGGGACCGCCCGCAGCATGTCCACGCTGCTGCTCGGGGTGCTGCGCTCCAGGCGTTCCTTGGACACCACGCTGATCGCGAAGGGGGCGTCCTTCTGCGACTGGCCCTGCGGCGTGCCGGTGACCACGATCTGGTCCAGCGTGGTGGTGGCGTCTGCCGGGGGTGCTGGCGCGTCCTCGGCATGGACGGTCGCGGCGCTGCCGAGGATGGACGCGAGCGCCAGTGCCAGCAGGCTCGGGTGCGGATGAACGGTACGCATGAAGACCCCCAGTAAAAGAATGTGGGGTTAATACTATTTACCATGTATGAAACTTAGATGTCCACGTGCTAGGTTGTTGCGGTTCGTGCATCCATCACGCTTTGCGTCCGCCTATGCCGCATTCCGATTTCCCGCCGCGCGTCAGTGCCGGCGGCCGCCAATTGCTCGACCGTGTGTTCAAGACCGGGGTGCAGACCCAGGCGGCGCTGAGCCGCGACCTGGATCTGTCGCAGCCCACCGTGGCGCGCCTGCTGCAGGGCTTCGTGCAGGACCACATGGTCCAGCTCAGCGCCCGTGCCGCCGAGGGTCGCGGCAACCCCAGCGTCGATGTGCGGCTGGCGCCGGATTACGCCTACGCCTTCGGCATCGGCCTGATGGGCGACGTGGTGGCGCTGGCGCTGGTGGATTTCGCCGGCACCGTGCGCGGCCAGCGCCGCGTGGGCCTGGCCGACATGCGTCGCGCGCCGGTGCTGGCGCAATTGCAGCGATTCCGTGCGGAGCTGCTGGCCGAGACCGGAGTGGACCCGGCGCGGGTGGTCGGCATGGGTATGGCGATTTCGGCGTTCTTCACCGGGCAGGGCCGGCAGATGGCCGGGCCGCCGGCGCTGGAGGACTGGACCCAGGTGGACCTGGTGCCGATTCTGGAAGAAGCCCTGGGCTGCGCGGTCACCATCGAGAACGATGGCGCGGCGGCGGCGGTCGCCGAGAGTCTGTACGGGGTCGGCCGCGACTGCCGCGACTTCGTCTACCTGCACCTGACCAACGGCTTCGGCGGCGGCATCATCGCCGATGGCCGGCTGTTCCGCGGCCACCGCGGCAATGCCGGCGAGTTCGGCGGCATCTGGACCGTCGGCGGCATGGCCTATCCGAACCTGGACGCGCTGCTGTCGCTGGTGCGGGCCGCCGGCCAGGACTACGCCGGAGTCGAGCAGATGCTCGGCGCGATCGACGCGCACACCCCGGGCGTGGACGCCTGGCTGGACATGGCCGAGGCACCGTTCTCGCAGTTGTGCGCGTATCTGGCCTATGCGCTGGATCCGCAGGCGATCGTGATCGGCGGGCGCCTGCCGGCCGCGATCGGCGCACGCCTGATCGAGCGCATCCGCATCCCGCGCGCACCCAACCGGCACGGCCTGGCGCCGCTGCTGCCGCAACTGTGCATCGCCCGCACCGTCGGCGACGCGGTGACCCTGGGCGCGGCGTTGATGCCGCTGCAGCGGGCGTTTTTCGCCTGAGACATGCAGCGGCGGGCGCAGTGCGTCGCGCCGCGGTGCAGGTGTTGCTTGCCAGACGGCTAGCCCGCGTTGTATCGCGGTGGCGTCGACCGTGCGCCGCCTCAGCCGCTGCTCGCGTTCGCCGCCAGGCCGGCACCGATCGGATGCGATCGCCGGCGTCCCGTCAACAGCGCCAGCAGCAGGCATAGCGCCCCGCACAGCAGCGGGCCGGCCGCCATCGCCCAGCACAGCAGCAGGCAGTGCCCGTCGCGGTAGGCCAGCGCATCCAGCAGCACGCCGATCAGCACCACCCCGGCGGCCAGCGCGACCTGTGCGGCGGCGGTCAGTGCGGCGAAGCACAGCGCATGCTCGGCGACCGCCCGGGTCGCGGTGCACTGCGCGTGCCAGGCCCATACCAGTTGCCCGCCGCTGCCGCCGATGGCGCCGATGCAGGCGGCCGCGGCCAGGCTCAGCAGTGGCTGCGCCGGCAACGCCAGGGCGAACAGCGGCGCGCACAGCAACAGGGCGCTGCCGAGCCAGGCCAGCCGTTGTGTCGGCGTGCGCTGTCGGCCCCAGCGCGCGGCCAGCGGCTGCACCAGCACCGTGCCGAGCGCATAGGCGATCAGGACCGCGCTGCCCCAGCCGGGCGAGAGCAGACCGTAGGCAGCCACGTACGGGGCGAGCTTGGTGAACGCGGGCAGGGTCAGCGAGACCGCTGCGATCAGTGCCAGCGGCTGCCAGGGAATCGCGCGCCACGAGGGCGCTCGGTCGATCGCGATCACGGCCGTGGCGTCGGCCGGGGCCGGGTGCGCAGTGGCGTGATGGCGCAGCACCCGCTGCAACTGCCAGGCGCACAGCATCGCCACCGCCGCCAGCACCGCGCTGGCCTGCAGCGCCAGGCTGCCGCCATCGGTCCCGCGCGCCAGCACCGCACCGACCACACTGCTGATCAGCAGCGCCGCCGCGCCGCTGCCGGCCAGGCGCAGCGCGCTGGCGCCGTCGTGGCCGCGCCAGGGCCACTGCGCCAGGCTCAGCAAGGTGTTCTGGGCCACGTCGCAGGCGGCGTAGGCCAGCCGGAACAGCAGGCTCACCGCCAGCACATAGCCCAGCCGCCACGGCGGCGGCAGCAAGGGTGCGGCGAACACCAGCAGCAGCGCCAGCGCCGCGGCGGCCAGGCCGTGCCATTGCAGGCGCCCGGCGCTGCTGCTGGTGTTCGCCGCACCCTTGCTGCCGCCGCCGTGGCGGCTGGGCTATGTGCTGGCGGTGAGCCTGCTGTTCCGGCTGGCCTACGCCGCCTGCGACGTGGCCCAGAAAACCTTGCTGAGCCTGGCGCAGAGGCCCTGGGGGGGCCACGACGGCGCCAGCGCGCCCCGCCTGGCCGGCAGCGGCGCGGCGCCGACGCGGAGCAGCCAGGTGGTCGGTGCGGGGTGGGGGCGCGGGG
>NZ_NKUH01000126.1:0-530 GCF_009192895.1 Xanthomonas sp. LMG 12460
GGTGAAGTAGTCGGTGTGCGGATCGACCGTGTTGGTGTAGGCGTTCATGAAGAACTGGAACACGTCCTCGCTCTTCAGTTCCTTCACCGAGTCGTCGAGATTGGCGTAGCGCTTGTCCAGGGTCTTGCGGATGTCTTCCGGCTTCTTGCCGGCGAGCTTGAGCCGCAGCCAGTCGTTCATCACCGACTTGCGCCACAGCGCATCCAGTTCCTGGTCGTCCTTGGCCCACGGCGCATTCTTGCGGTCGTACTCGAACTTCTCGTCGCCGTCGAAGTTGAAGTCCTGCTTGAGCAGCTTGCGCGCGTAGGCGATGCGCTCGTCCACCCGCTGCCGGTATACGGCGAAGATCTGAAATGCCGGTTCTAGCTGGCCGGAGGCGATGTTGGCGCCAAGGTTGTTCTGGAAGCTGGCGAACTTGTCGACGTCGGCCTGGGTGAAGAACTGCTTGCTGCCGTCCAGGGTCTCCAGATACTTCTTGAAGACCTCCTTGGAGGTCGCCTCGTCGAGGGCGCGCGGCCGGTAGGCGTAGC
>NZ_NKUH01000127.1:0-5802 GCF_009192895.1 Xanthomonas sp. LMG 12460
CTCCCGAGGGGAGAGGGGCTTAGGGCGGGCGCTTGCACACGTTGTTGTGAAGGACGCAAGCGAACGCGCCTTCAGGGCGTGCGGGCAGCAGGGAGCTTGCACTGTGGGAGGGACTTCAGTCCCGACGCATTGCGGTGTGCCGAAGCCATTGGCGCCGCGCATTGCCGCGGGAGTTCCACCCGCAAAACGAGAACGGGCCGCGCAAGGCGGCCCGTCTCTGGTTCGACGCTTCTGCTGCTTACGCCGACAGGTGCTCGATCGCCGCGACGCTGCCGAGGCGGTCGCCCAGGCGCTTGAGCAGGGCCAGGCGGTTGCGGCGCAGTGCCGGGTCGTCGGCGTTGACCATCACGCCGTCGAAGAACGCGTCCACCTGCGGGCGCAGCCGCGCCAGGAAGTTCAGCACGGTCACGTAGTCGTGCTGGCGCAGCGCGCCGTCGGTCTCGGCGATCGCCGCTTCCACCGCTTCGGCCAGCGCGCGCTCGGCCGGCTCGCGCAGCAGGCCCGCGTCGACCTGCGCCGGAATCTCGCCCTCGGCCTTGCGCAGGATGTTGCGGATGCGCTTGTTGGCCGCGGCCAGCGCCTCGGCCTCCGGCAACGCGGCGAAGGTGCCGATCGCGTCGATGCGGCGGTCGAAGTCGTACAGGGAGGCCGGCTTCAGTTCCGCCACCGCGTTGAACTGCGTCGCCGGCACGCCCTTGTCGGCGTAGTAGCCGCGCAGGCGGTCGAGGATGAAGTCGTAAAGTTCTTCTGCAAGAGAACCCTTCAGCGACGCCGATACAGTCACGCCGGACGACGTCTTGATTCCTGCTTTCTTCGCAGCAATAAGCGCTTGAATCTTCTCGCGCGCGCTAACGTCAGCAAGTGCGTGTTGAACCTTGATCAGAGAAGAGCCCAGCATTTCTTCCAGATCAACATCAAACCCACTCTCAATCACCGTCCGCGCCAACCCCAGCGCATTGCGCCGCAGCGCGAACGGATCCTTGTTGCCCGTGGGCTTCAACCCCGCGGCGAACCCGCCGGCCAGCGTATCCAGACGTTCGGCGATCGCCAGCACCTTGCCCAGCGGCGACAGCGCGATGTCGTCGCCGGCGAAGCGCGGCTGGTAGGCCTCGTCGATCGCCAGGGCGATCTCGCTGGGCTCGCCCGCGGCGAGCGCGTAGTGGCGGCCGGCGATGCCCTGCAGTTCCGGGAATTCGTTGACCATGCGCGATTGCAGGTCGTTCTTGCTCAGTTCGGCGGCGCGGCGCGCCTGCGCCGGGTCTACGCCGACCTGCGCGGCAATCGCCTCGGCCAGCGCGGCCACGCGCTGCACCTTGTCGGCGATGCTGCCGAGCTTGGCCTGATAGGTGACGCTGGCCAGGCCGGCGCCCATCGCCTCCAGGCCCTGCTTGAGGTCTTCGTCGAAGAAGAACTTGGCATCGGCGAAGCGCGGGCGGATCACCCGCTCGTAGCCCTTGGCCACTTCGGCCACATCGCGCGAGACGATGTTGGCGATGCCGATGAAGTGCTCGGTGAGCTTGCCGCCGTCGTCCAGCACCGGGAAGAACTTCTGGTTGCTCTCCATGGTCTCGATCAGCGCTTCCTGCGGCACCGCCAGGAACGCCGGCTCGAACCTGCACAGCACCGCCGACGGCCATTCGACCAGGTTCACCACCTGCTCCAGGTTGTCCTCGGCGATGCGCGCGCTGCCGCCGGCCTCACGCGCGGCCTGCTCGACCTCGGCGACGATGCGCGCGCGGCGCACGTCCGGGTCCACCAGCACCTGCGCGGCCTGCAGTGCGGCCACGTAGTCGCCCGGCTGCGCCAGCGGCACCGGCGCGTCGTGCAGGAAGCGGTGGCCGCGGCTGTCGCGGCCGGCCTCCACGCCGAACAACGGCATCGGCACCACCTCGCTGCCGAACAGCAGCACCAGCCACTGCACCGGCCGGGCGAAACCGTAGTCGTGGTCGCCCCAGCGCATCGGCTTGGGGATCGGCATCGCCGCGATCGCTTCGCGCAGGATCTCCGGCAGCAGCGTGGCGGTGCGCGCGCCCGGGTTCACCGCACGGTGCACGAAGCGCTCGCCCTTGGCGTCGCTGGTGCGCTCCAGCGCGGTCCAGTCGATCCCGGCCTTGGCGGCGAACCCCTGCAGCGCCTTGGTCGGCTGGCCGTCCGCGTCCAGCGCGATGTTGAGGTAGGGGCCGAGCACTTCCGCGCGCTGCTCCGGCTGCTCGACGGCCACGCCCGGCAGCAGCACCGCCAGCCGGCGCGGCGTGGACAGCGGCTTGGCGTCGCCGCGCTCGACCGCGATGCCGCGCTTCTCCAGCCCGGCGATCACGCCGTCGAACAGCGCCTGGGCCAGGCCCGGCAATGCCTTGACCGGCAGTTCCTCGGTGCCCAGTTCGATCAGCAGGGGGTGCATGCTCATATCACGTCCTTCCGGGTCGCCAGCAGGTCGCCGCGCCCAATCGATTTGTCTTTAGGCTTGCCGCGGCTATCGCGGTCGTCGCCGTTGATCGCCAGCAGCCACAATCCGGCCACCGGCAGCAGGAAGCAGCCGAACAGGAACCAGCCGAAGGCGCTGCGTCCGCGCTGCTGCGCCCACCACGCGCAGAAGTAGCCGAACGCCACCGGCGCCGACCACAGCAGGCCGAGCAGCACGAACAGTTCCCGATCAGGTCGCATCGGCCGCGCCTCAGCGCTTCACGCCTGGGAAGCCCAGCTTCTCGCGCTGCGCGTAGTAGGCCTTCGCCACCGCCTGCGCCAGCGCGCGCACGCGCAGGATGTAGCGCTGGCGCTCGGTCACCGAGATCGCGCGACGCGCATCGAGCAGGTTGAAGGCGTGGCTGGCCTTGGTCACCTGCTCGTAGGCCGGCAGCGGCAGCCCGACCTCGACCAGCGCCTGCGCTTCCTGCTCGCACGCGTCGAAACGGTGGAACAGTTCGGCCACATTGGCGTGTTCGAAGTTGTACGCGCTCTGCTCCACCTCGTTCTGGTGGTAGACGTCGCCGTAGGTGACCGGCGTGCCGTCGGGGCCGTAGGTCCACACCAGGTCGTAGACGTTGTCGCAGTTCTGCAGATACATGCACAGGCGCTCGAGACCGTAGGTGATCTCGCCCAGCACCGGCTTGCACTCCAGGCCGCCGGCCTGCTGGAAGTAGGTGAACTGGGTGACTTCCATGCCGTTGAGCCACACCTCCCAGCCCAGGCCCCAGGCGCCCAGCGTCGGCGATTCCCAGTTGTCCTCGACGAAGCGCAGGTCGTGCACCAGCGGATCGATGCCCAGCGCCTTGAGCGAATCCAGGTACAGCTGCTGGATGTTGTCCGGGTTCGGCTTCATCGCCACCTGGTACTGGTAGTAGCGCTGCAGGCGGTTCGGGTTCTCGCCGTAGCGGCCGTCGGTGGGGCGCCGGCTCGGTTGCACGTAGGCCGCGTTCCACGGCTCCGGCCCGAGCGCGCGCAGGAAGGTGGCCGGATGGAAGGTGCCGGCGCCCACTTCCAGGTCCAACGGTTGGATCAGCACGCAGCCGTGCTGCGCCCAGAACTGGTTGAGGGTCTGGATCAGACCCTGGAACGTGATCGGAACGGACCGGGAAACGGACATCTCGCAGGGGGCCGGTTGAGGGGTGCGCTAGTATAGCGACCGACTCGCGGGGACTTCCGCGTACCGGACCTGGACCATGGATTCGCGCCCTGCCGCGCCGCCCGCGTCGTCGCCCGCCGAGCCCACCGTGGCGTTGCCGCCGGGCCGGTTGAGCTTCGAGCGTGTGGCCGCCGCATTGCTCGCCGACGGTCTGGTCGCACCGGCCGAACGCGGCCGCGTGCAGTTCTCGGCACAGACCGCACGCACCGTCAGCGACGTGCATCCGCTGGTGCTGTTGTCCAACCTGAAACTGGCCGCCACCCGTCCGCCCGGCAGCGAACTGAGCCTGGAACGGCTGACCGAGTGGCTGGCGCAGCGCTGCGGCCTGCGTTACCTGCGCATCGATCCGACCCGGGTCGACGTGGCCGCGGTCACCGGCGTGGTCTCGCACGCCTATGCGCGCCGCCACCGGATCCTGCCGCTTGCCCTGCAGCCCGAGCGTCTGCTGGTGGCGACCAGCGAACCGCTGGCGCTGGACTGGCTCGGCGACGTGCAGCACCTGGCGCGGCGCCGCATCGAGGTGGTGGTGGTCAACCCGCTGGACCTGCATCGCTACACGATGGAGTTCTTCGGCGTGACCCGCTCGGTGCGCGGCGCCAAGGACGGGCGCACCGAACAGAGCAGCGGCCTGCCCAGCTTCGAGCAACTGGTGGAACTGGGCCGCGGCGGCGACGTCAACGCCGACGACCACCATATCGTGCACATCGTCGACTGGCTGCTGCAGTACGCCTACGAGCAGCGCGCCAGCGACATCCACCTGGAGCCGCGGCGCGAGGCCGGGCGCATGCGCTTCCGCATCGACGGCGTGCTGCACAAGGTGCTGGAAGTGCCGCCGGCGGTGATGACCGCCATCGTCAGCCGCATCAAGGTGCTCGGGCGCATGGACCTGGCCGAGCGGCGGCGCCCGCAGGACGGGCGCATCAAGACCCGCTCGCCCGGCGGGCGCGAGACCGAGATGCGCCTGTCGACCATGCCCACCGCCTTCGGCGAGAAGTGCGTCATGCGCATCTTCGACCCGGATGCCGCGTTCAAGAGCGTGGACCAGCTCGGTTTCAGCGCGCAGGAAGCGGCTGGCTGGAACGCGCTGGTGGAGCGCCCGCACGGCATCGTGCTGGTCACCGGCCCCACCGGCTCGGGCAAGACCACCACGCTGTACTCCACGCTCAAGCGCCTGGCCACGCCGGACGTGAACGTGTGCAGCGTGGAAGATCCGATCGAGATGATCGCCACCGAGTTCAACCAGATGCAGGTGCAGGCCAACATCGACCTGGACTTCGCCAGCGGCGTGCGCACCCTGCTGCGGCAGGACCCGGACATCATCATGATCGGCGAAATCCGCGACCTGGAAACCGCACAGATGGCGGTGCAGGCCTCGCTGACCGGCCACCTGGTGCTGTCGACCCTGCACACCAACGATGCGCCCTCGGCGATCACCCGCCTGCTCGACCTGGGCGTGCCGCATTACCTGGTCGCCTCCACCCTCAACGGCGTGCTGGCGCAGCGCCTGGTGCGCACCCTATGCGGCCACTGCAAGCGCCCGCACACCCTGGAAGCGCACGAGTGGGACGCGTTGCGCGAACCGGGCGAGGCCTTGCCCGAGACACTGCAACCCTACGCCCCGGTCGGCTGCCTGGAATGCCGCCGCACCGGCTACCTGGGCCGGGTCGGCCTGTACGAACTGCTGCCGGTGACCCCGCGCCTGCGCACCCTGATCCGCGCCGACATGGACCTGGCCGGCTTCAGCCGCGCCGCCCAGGACGAGGGTGTGCGCACGCTGCGCCGCGCCGGCCTGGAAAAGGTGGCCGCCGGGCTGACCACCATCGAGGAAGTGCTGTCGGTGCTGCCGCCGCGCGAGTGAGCGGGCGGGAGGCGTGGTTGGCGTTGGCCTTTTCGTGCGGCGGCTGGCCCACCGATATCGTTTGCGAGGGCGTCTCACCGCAGGCCGGATGCGTTTCTGCCAATCCCCAATCCCGATGCTCCCATCCGGGCTCCATCATCGCGATGGCTGGCGCACTTGTAGGAGTCAACTGTCATGCACCTGCGATGACAGGAGGAGCGTACGGGGCCTGATCGCGCGCGATGGCATTGAGCCAGCGCAGGAACTTGTGCATGCAGGCGACGATGGCGACCTTGGCCGGCTTGCCCGCTGCGCGCAGACGTGCGTAGGTGTTGGCCAAGGA
>NZ_NKUH01000128.1:0-7300 GCF_009192895.1 Xanthomonas sp. LMG 12460
TACGGTTGACGCCGGCCGCATCCACGCGCACCAGCGGTTCGCCGCGCCCAGGGTGCGGCAGCTGCACGCGCACCGGCAGCAGCACCTCGGGCGCACCGGGCGGGCGGATCTCGATCGCGGTCATGGGGTCGGGAAACGCGGCGGGGTGGGTAGGGGACATGGCGGGGTCCTGGCAAGGAGCGCGGCGCACGCAGGCGCAGGCGCGTGGGGGAACCGCGATGATCGACCTTCCGCGCTGAGGGGTCCGTGACGGCGGGCGATGTTCGCGATGAAGTGCACGAAAGACCTGCCTGGTCCTCTCAGGCCGTCTGCAGTCGGGACTGAAGTCCCTCCCGCAGTGCATCCGGCGGGCTCGCCGCACGCCCCTGTGGGAGCGACTTCAGTCGCGACGCGCGTGACGATGACCGCCAGTCACTTCCACCGCCAACGGTGTCGAGGCGTAACGCTCCGCTCACGCAAGCGCTCAAGGTAGGCGGCGCCTACTCGCCCACTGACGCCGCCTGCGCCGGCCACTCGGTCATCGCCGGCACGGCAGCCTCGACCCGCTGCGGATCCAGCCGCGCCTGCAACGCCGGCAGGGCGATCGCCAGCGGGCAGCGCAGGCGGCCGCCGCAGCCGGGCAAGGGCCAGCGCCGCTCGCGCAGGCCGCGGCCATCGAAGCGGTTGCCGCGCAGCGCCGGCAGGGTCGGCACCACGCTGCGCAGCTGCAGGAAGTCCTGGCCGTCCTGCCGCACCAGGTCCAGCAGCAGCGCACCGCCGGGCGGATACGCGTCCGGCTGGCCGCGCACGATGGGATCGATGCCGAACAGGCCGGCCAGATGCGCCAGGTTGGTGTCGTGGCCCAGCAGCACCAGCGCGCGCGTGTCCACCGGCGCCAGCGGTGCCACAACCGGCGCCTGCCCGGCCGCCGCCTGCAACGTCGCCAACAGGTGCGCGAGCAGGTTGGAGCCGCCGGCACGCGCCGCCGGCAGCGCCCGCTTGCTGTAGGCGAAGGAGGCGTTGTGCAGGCCGATCAGCCGCTGCAGCGCCGCGGCATCGGCGCGCCCCCAGGCCACCTGCGGCAATGGCAGGCCCTGCGCGTATTCCAGCATCAGGTTCTCGGCCAGGCTGCCGGCGGTCTTCAAGACCTTGGCCGCCTGCGCCGGATCCTGCAGCCGCTGCGGATCGTCCAGGCGCGGCGAAGCCTGCGCAGCGCAGGCCGAACCCGCACAGCCGGACAGCACCCGCTGCAGCGCCCGCAGCCGGCTGCGCGTGGCCGCGTCCAGGTGCAACGGCGGCGCGGGTGCAGCGTCGTCCTTGTCCTCGTCCTTGCCGAAATGGAACAGCGGATTGTTCTGCGTCGTCGGCAATGCGAGGTAATGCGCCTGGCATCCCGGCAGCAGCCCCTCGGTGAAGGCCGCCGCGCTGTCGTGGTTGCGCGGCGTGCTGTCGGCGATCACCACCGCGCCGGACCCGGCGCAGTCCGGCGCCAGCGCCGCCGTGGACAGCCAGCGCTGCCGGTAGCGCGCACCCAGCGCCTGCATGCCGGCGGCGCCGTGCGCCGTGAGCTGGCCGGGCGCCACCGGCCATTGCGGCCAGGGTTGCGCGGCGTACTTGGCCAGGTCGTCTGGCGATTGCGTCGGTGCGCGCACGCCGTGGCGCATCACCACGATCGTCAGGCGTACCTCCGCCGCGTTCGATGCCGCGGCAGGCTTGGGCGATGCCGCCGCCGGCCAGGCGGCGCTGGCGACGCAAAGCACCGCGGCCAGGCGCCATCCGCTGCGCACGCGTGCGAATCGGGAAGCGAACATGGCCGGCCTCAGAACTTCAGCGACAGGTCAAGGAACACGCCGCGCCCGGCCAGGCCGAAGTACAGCGGCTGGTTGTCGGAGGAGCGGGTGCCGGCGTAGCCGATCAGCGCATGCCGGTTCAGCAGGTTGTTGACGTCCATGCTGATCGAGTAGCCCTTCAACCCGTAGGGCCCGTGCGTGCTGCGGTAGCCCAGCGCCGCATCCAGGCTGGCGTAGCCGCCCAGGCGCTGGTCGTTGCTAAACACGGTGGCGCCGTTGGCCGCGGTGCTGTTGTCCACGCCGTACTGCGCGCCCACCACCTTCTCCATCAGCGAACCGAAATAGCCGGTGCCGCTGTTGTACAGCAGGCCCAGGGCGGCGGTTACTCGCGGCGTGCCGGCGACCTGGGTGCTGCTGTGCTTGTAGGTGGCGTCGTTGTAGCTGGCGTTGGCGTACAGGCTCAGGATCGGCGTCAGCGCGTAGGTGGCCTCGGCCTCGGCGCCGCGGTACACCGCACCGCCGCCGTTGACGAAGGCGCTCTCGGTGCCGCTGTCGGTGTTGATCAGGGTCTGGCTGATGTAGTTGCTGAAGTCGATGTAGTAGACGTCGGCGCCGAAGGTCAGGCCGCGCGCGGCATAGCTGGTGCCGAGTTGGTAGTTGCTGGTCAGCTCCGGGCGCAGGCCACGGGCGCCGTTGAGTTCGATCACGTCGATCGGCGGCGCCAGGAAGCCGCGCGCGGCCTGCACATAGCCGCTCCAGTGCTCGTTGAAGCTCTGGTGCAGGCTCAGCGACGGCAGCGTGGCGTCGTAGCTGGCGTCGCTGTGTGCTGGCGCCGGCGGGGTGCTCTTGTTGAGTTCGGCATCGAGTTGGCGCTGCACCCGCGCGTAGCGCAGGCCCGGACTGAGGGTCAGGCTGTCGCTGAGCTTCCAGTCGTACTGCAGGTACGGCTGCAGGGTGTCGGTACGGTCGTGCAGGTTGTAGTTGTACAGCGGGCCGTACTTGGTGCCGCTGGCCGCGCCGGTCGTCATGTCCACCGGCAACTGCTGGCGCTCGTCGAGGTTGCGCTCCACCCACACGCCGGTCTGCAGCTGGCCCGGACCGAGGTCCCGCGCCAGACGCAGCACATCGCCGAAGGCGCGGAAGTCGTTGTCCGAGAGCTTGCCCGGCACGTCCTTGGCGGCCTTGGACAGCTTCTTGCCGGTCGCGCTGTAGAAGGTCACGCCGTTGTCGGCAGCGCTCTCGCTGGTGGGGATGCTGGTCTTGGAAGCGGTGTGGTCGAAGCTGTTGTAGTAGACCTTGTTGTCCAGGTCCCACTCGCCCAGGCGCGTGCTCAGGCCCAGGTAGGTGAAACTGGAGTAGTAGGCCGCGGCGTTGTAGCCGGTGTAGTTCTGCAGGGTCGGATCGTTGCCCAGGCCATAGCGCCAGCCATGCTGCGCGATCTGCGCGCGGGTGGCGCCCTGCACGGTGTTCTGGTGCTCCTGGTTGTAGCTGCTGACGAAGGTCAGCGTGGTCGCCTCGCCGAGGTCGCTGACGGTCTTGAGGAAGGCGTGCTCGCGGCGGTCGTCGGTGCCCTTGAGGTACGTGTCGCTGGCTTCCTTGGACAGATCCGCGAACAGGCGCGTGTTGCCGATGTGCTCGTCGGCGCTGACGCCGCCGGCCCAGGTGTTCCAGCTGCCGCCGGTGCCGTACACGGTCACGCCGTCCACCTGGCTGGGGTTGCGCGTGCGCAGCGCCAGGGTGCCGCCGAAGGTAGCGTTGCCGATGGTGGCGCCGCCGCCGGGGCCGCGGTCGATCTCGGCCTGGCCGAGTACGTGGTTGTTGAAGTAGGCCGAGGTGGTGTGGTGCAGATCGCTGGCATCGCCGAACGGGATGCCGTCGAAGGTGATGTTGAACTGGCCGTCCTGGAAGCCGCGGATGCTGATGCCCTCGTTCTTGCCAAGGCCGGGGCCTTCCGGCGAGGTGGTGACCACGCTGGGCGCGTACTTGATGATGTCGTCGTAGTTCGAGTTCAGGCGCAGGCCGTCGCGGATGAAGCGCTCGTCGATCACCGAGGTCGGCTGGCTCGCCTCCAGCGGCGCGGCGCTGGGCGCCAGCGTGTCGACGCTGTTGGCGGTGACGTTGATCGGCGCCAGTTCGCGCGGGCCGTCGTGTTCGCCGTCGGCCTCGGCACGGGCCGGGGCGGCGCTGCGCGGCGCCCGTGGGGCGGCGACCGGCGCGGCGGCGACGCTGCTGCGCACGATGGCGACCGAGCTGGGCGTCAGCATGCGGTAGTCCAGGCCGGTGCCGGCGAGCAAGGCATGCAGTTGCTGCGGCGGTGCCAGGCCGGCCGGGGCACCGCTGCTGCGCAGGCCTTCGGCCAGCGCCGGGTCGTACATCAGTTGCAGCCCGCTGCTGCGCGCGAACTGGTCCAGCGCCTGCGCCAGCGGCATGGGCGCGATGGCTTGGGCCGCGGTGGCGGGCGCCGACCAGGCCGGCAGCGAGGACGTGCAGCCCAACAGCAGGGCGATGGAGACGACGAGAGGCTTGCGCATGACGATCACACCGGAGGGGAGGAAGGGCGGCCCCGCGCGTGCTGCGCGACGGCCATGCTTCCTAGGAGTGCCCCGGTGCGCCGTGCGGCTACCGTCGATTGCATGAATTTTTTCTTACAGCGGTGCCGGTGCGTGGCGGATGGTCACCGCGTGCGCATCGCGCTGCACCTGCACGTCCGGCAGGCTGCCGAGATACGCGACGAAGGCCTCCGGATCGCGCAGATGGAACACGCCGCTGACCCGCCGCGCCGCCAGCGCCGGGTCGGCGATGCGCAGCGGCTGCGTGGTGTAGGCGTTGAACAGGCGCGCCACTTCGCCCAGGCTGCGATCGTGCACGCCGACCTGCGCCGGCAGCCAGGCAGTGGCGTCGGCGATGTCGGCGTGGTCGCGCCGCGCCAGCACGCGGCCCTGCGCATCCACCCGCGCCTGCTGGCCGCCGCCCAGGTCGGCTAGCGTCGTCCCCTCCGACGGCAGGTCGCCGCGGCGCCACCACGCCGGGGTATCGCGCGACACCTGCACCCGCCCCTGCAGCACGGTGACGCGGGCGCCGCCGGCCTGCGGGTCGACCCCGAACACGGTGCCGACGTCGCGCAGCACCAGCGCGCCGACGCTGACCCGCAGCGGCCGCGCCGGATCGTGGCCGAGATCGAACACCGCCTTGCCGCGCAGCAGGGCGATGTCGCGACGCTGCGTGCCGTAGCGCACCGCGATCGCGCCACCGCGCTCCAGTTGCACCACGCTGCCGTCGTCCAGCGCGACGCTGCGCGGCGCGTCCGCTGGCGCTGCGTACACCGTCGCCGGCACCTGCTCCGGCGCGCTCAGGCGCAGCGCCACACCCACGGCGGCCAGCGCGAGCACGGCGGCGGCCGCCAACGGCCAGCGCCTGCGCCGTGGCAGGACACGACGCGGGTGGGGCACCGACGTCGGCGTGTCCACATCCGGGCGCAGCGGCACCACCACCGCCCCGCTGCGCAAGGCATGCGCGCGCAGCTGCGCACTGCTGGCCTGCTGTGCCTGCGCCGCGGACGGCAGGTCGGCGTGCATCCGCGCGATGTCGAAATAGGCGGCCACGTGCGCCGGCGAGTGCCGCAGCCAGGCCAGGAACTCGGCCTGCCGCGCCGGCGGCAGCGCGGTCTCGCGCTGCGCCAGGTACCAGTCCGCGGCCGCCTCGGCGACGCGCTGCGGATCCTCACGCATAGCGCGCCATGCCCTGCCGGCACACCGCCAGGCCCTTGATGATGTATTTCTTGACCATGTGGCTGGAGATCTGCAGTTGCTCGGCGATTTCCTGGTAGCCCAGTTCGTCGCGGTAGCGCAGCGTCATCGCCGCGCGACACTTCGGCGGCAGCCGTGCCATCAGTTCGGCCAGGCGCTGCCGGCGCTGCGCGCGGTGCACCTGCGCATCGGCCTCGCAGGGCACCGCCAGCCGCTCCAGCACATCGTCCAGGCAGGTGTCGCGCTGGCTGTTGCGCTGGTGCAGCAGCGCGTGCTCGCGCATCAGGTTGGCGGCGATGGTGAACAGGTAGGCTTCGGGATTGGCGATCTCCGGCGCATGCACCTCGCTGCGCTGCAGCCGCAGCCACACTTCCTGCAACAGGTCGTCGGCATCCCAGGCCGCGGCGCGGCGCTTGCGGAAATAGCGGCTCAGCGACGGCCGCCATTGCAGGAACAGCCGCGACAACGCCGGCAGGGGTTCGGAACGCACCAGCCACTCGCAGTACCGGCGCCATCGGCGGCCGGCGGATTCGGAAAGGCTGCGATGCTGGTCCTCGGCGATGACAGTCCGATGACGCACGGGTCCTGCGGGCGTAGCGGAGCGGTTGCGCCCCGGCAAGCATTCAGTTCACCGCTGCCTGCCGGATTCGCGCGATCGGCGCATGCAACGCGGCCGGTCACCGCGCCTGCGCCCTCGCCATGGACGCGGCGGCGGCGCATCCCAGCGTTTCCCGTGCGGGACAGGATGTCTCTCGGACCGGCCTTCCGTTCCGTTGGCATCGCCCCATATCGTGAAGGTTGCCGCATCCAATCTTGGGCGGCGTTCGCATGAAGGATCTCTCCATGAACGACCCCATCGTCCAGATCAAGCCGCTTGGCTTCCCTTGGGACACGATCGACCCGTTCCTGTTCTGCGTCTACCACGACGATGCCTACCCCGCCGGCAACGGCGCGATGGGGCCGGCGACGTCCCTGCACGGCCGCGCCATCGGCCAGGACTTCAGCCGCAAGGACGGCTGGAGCATGTATCACGGCGAAGAGATTCCCGGCTTTCCCGGCCATCCGCACCGTGGCTTCGAGACCGTGACCATCGTGCGCAAGGGCCTGATCGACCATGCCGACTCGCTCGGTGCGGCGGCGCGCTTCGGCGCCGGCGACGTGCAGTGGGTGACGGCCGGCGCGGGCATCGTCCATTCGGAGATGTTCCCGCTGCTGGACACGGCGGCACCCAACCCGCTGGAACTGTTCCAGATCTGGCTCAACCTGCCGGCGCGCAACAAGCTGGCTGCGCCGCACTTCACCATGTTCTGGTCGGAAGACCTGCCGCGCTTCACCGCCACCGACGATGCCGGCCGCACCACCGAGGTGGCCTGCGTGGCCGGCCGCATCGGCCCGGTCGACGCCGCGCCCGGCAGCGCCGGCGGCCCGCTCGCGCCGCCACCGGATTCGTGGGCCGCGCAGGACGATGCCGATGTGGCCATCTGGACGATCCGCATGGCACCCGGCGCACGCTGGACCCTGCCCGCCGCGCAAGGACGCGGCACGCGCCGCAGCCTGTACTTCTTCAAGGGCGCAGCGGTGACGGTGGGCGGGCGCCCGGTGACCCGCCATGCGGCGATCGAGCTGCGCGCCGATCAGGCGGTCGAGTTGGTCAATGGCGACGGCGAGGCGAGCGAGTTCCTGGTGCTGCAAGGCCGACCGATCGCCGAACCGGTGGCGCAACACGGTCCGTTCGTGATGAACACGCAGGCCGAGATCGCCCAGGCCATGGCCGACTACCGCCGC
>NZ_NKUH01000129.1:0-848 GCF_009192895.1 Xanthomonas sp. LMG 12460
ACGTATACGAAACGAAGTGTGGAGCGCGTGCGCGGCTGCGAGAGCGGACCCGTAGTAGAGGCAGAAACCCCCTGCCAGCTCCGGGGGAGGGGGGGTGGGGGGGCGACGGCGCGAAAGCGACCGGGGGAGTTTGGGGGGCGAGGGTGCGGCGCCAAGCGTCTCGCGATGTTTGATTGCACCAGGCTCCGCCCGTACCCTCATCCGGCCCTTCGGGCCACCTTCTCCCGGCGGGAGAAGGAACAGCCTCTGCCTTTCGCGTCGGCGGATGGGCGAGGGGCCGGAGGGGCCGGCGCGCCGCTCGGTCGAACGCTCGCGCGACACCGCCTCCGTCTTGTCCACAGCGGCTGTGGATCGATGCTGCACAAGCCTGTGGGCAAGCGTCGCAAGTCGCTGAAATGGCTGTCCGATTCTGCCGGGTGGCGAAAATTTCATCAGTCCCGGTCGCGCTTCTCCACAGCCGGTGTGGATGAAAGCGCACGAACGCTGTGGATAAGATGCCAGTGGCGTTGTGCCACAACGGCCGCCGCCGCAATGGCGAAAAATTGACCAGCGTCGATCGAGCGACCCAGTAGGCGCACGTGCGCGCTTGCCGCAGCGCTACTGCGCGGTCCAGCCGCCGTCGATGGCGATCGTCTGCGCGGTGATGTTGCGCGCCGCCGGCGAGGCCAGGAACGCCACACAGCCGGCCAGTTCGTCGTAGGCGATGAACACGCCCTTGGGCATCGGCTTGAGCATCACTTGGGCGATCACGTATACAAATCTCCGAGCCCAAGAGACCGTAATAGATATCGTAAGCCGTCTTCTGCTTGAAAAAAAAAAAACACTAATACAAAAGTGGTCGACATGTA
>NZ_NKUH01000013.1:0-8350 GCF_009192895.1 Xanthomonas sp. LMG 12460
GGCGCGGCCGACGATATCGTTGGCCGCGCCGCCGCCGAGCACCACGCCGTGCAGCAGCACGTCGATCTGCGCGGTGCCGTCGGCCGTGGCGTTGAGGTTGTCCATGTCGCCGGCGTGGTGCGGACCGCTGCCGGCGCGGCCGTGCGGCGCGCCGAGCGGATTGAAGTGGCCGCCGGCGCTGCTGGCATCGGCCGCGCTGCAGTCGCCGCGCTCATGCACATGGAAGGCAAAGCTGTGGTTGGGCTGCAGGCCACCCAGCGTGCCGGTGATGCGCACGCCGCCGGGCGCGGCGACCAGCGACAGCTTGCCGCTGACCAGGCTGCCGGAGGCCGGCGCCAGCACGGCCTGCGCCTGCTGCACCGTGCCGGCGCTGGCCAGCGGCGGCGCCTTGGGCGGCGGCGGCGGCGGGGCCTTGGGCGGCGCGCTGTTGCACGCGGCCAGCATCAACAAGGCACTCGCGGCGAGGGGCAATCCATAACGCATCGACATCGACTCCTGTGGCAGGGCGAAACTAGAGGGGCGGCCGTGCAGACCCCATGAAGGTGCACGGGGCGCAGTCTAGCTGGCCGGAGGCGGGGCTTGTTGGTGCGGTGGCGGTCGGGACCCGGGACCCGGGACCCGGGACCCGGGACCCGGAAAGCGTAGCGACGCGTCAGCGCAGCGGCGCATGAGGCAATGCCACAGCGAATCCCCTGGCGTGTAAACGAGCGCGAACCGGAAATTACCGTCCCGAGTCCAGCAAGCGCATGTCGCACATCTGTCCGCCCCTGAGTCCGCGCTGTCCCGGGTCCCGGGTCCCGGCTCCTTCCTCAGCGCCGCCGCCGCCCGGGCCCCAGCTTGCGGGTGACGGTGTTGCGGCCCACGCCCAGGCGGGCGGCGGCTTCGGCGCGGCGGCCCTGGGTGAAGCGCAGCGCCACTTCCAGCAGCGCCTTGTCGAAGCGTTCGCGGGCCTCGGCATGCAGGCCCTCGGCGCCGTCGGACAGGCGCTGCTGCGCCCAGGCCGACAGTTGCGTGTCCCACTCGCCGCCGTCGCCGCTGCGCTCGCGGCGGCCGCCGCGCAGCAGGGCGGCCTCGACGTCGCCGGCATCGATGATTTCCGCCGGCGCCAGCGCGGCCAGGCGCCAGCACACGTTCTCCAGTTCGCGCACGTTGCCCGGCCACGGATAGGCGCGCAACGCGTCCAGCGCCGCCGGCGCCAGCCGCTTGGGCGGGGTGTCGAGCTTGCGCGCGGCCATCGCCAGGAAGTTCTCGGCCAGTTGCGGCACGTCGGCGCGACGCTCGCGCAGCGGCGGCAACTGCAATCGCACCACGTCCAGGCGGTGCAACAGGTCGGCGCGGAAGCGGCCCTGTTCGACCAGCGCTTCCAGATCCTGGTGGGTGGCGGCGATGACCCGCACGTCGACCCGGATCAGTTCGCGCCCGCCGACGCGGAAGAATTCGTTCTCGGCCAGCACGCGCAGCAGCCGGGTCTGCAGCGGCAGCGGCATGTCGCCGATTTCGTCCAGGAACAGGGTGCCCCCGTCGGCCTGCTCGAAGCGGCCGATGTGGCGGCGCTGCGCGCCGGTGAAGGCGCCGGCCTCGTGGCCGAACAGTTCGCTCTCCAGCAGTTCGGCCGGGATCGCCGCGGTGTTGAGCGCGACGAACGGTTTGCGCGCGCGCGGCGACTCGGTGTGCAGCGCGTGCGCCACCAGTTCCTTGCCGGTGCCGGTCTCGCCGTTGATCAGCACCGACAGCGGCGCCTGCGCCAGCCGGCCGATGGCACGGAACAGCGCGCGCATCGCCGGGGTGTCGCCGATCAGTTCGGTGCTGCCCTGCCCGGCCGGCGCCACTGGCGGTGCCGCGGCGATGGCGCTGCCGGCATCGGGCAGCGCGCGTGCGGCCAGCGCTACCGCATCGTCCAGGTCGAACGGCTTGGACAGGAACTCGTGGGCGCCGCCGCGGAACGCGCCGGCGGTGCTGGCCACGTCGGTGTAGGCGGACATCACGATCACCGGCAGTTGCGGGTGCGCGGCCTTGAGCTTGTCCAGCAGCACCAGACCGTCGTCGCCGGGCATGCGCACGTCGGTGAACAGCAGGTCGGGCATGGGCCGCTGCGCCAGCGCCTGCAGCGCGGCGGCGGCGCTGTCGAAGCCGTCGACGCTGTAGCCGGCGTCGCGCAGCGCGGTGGACAGCACGAAGCGCACCGAACGGTCGTCGTCGACCACCCAGATACGTTGCGTTCCTTGCAGGGAGTCGGTCATCGCAGTGCTCCTAATCGGTGTCCGCTGCGCGCTGCGGCAGCAGCAGGGTGAACACGGTGTGGCCGGGGCGGGAGCGGTAGGTCAGCGAGCCGGCATGCTCGCGCGCCACCTGCTGGGCCAGCGCCAGGCCCAGGCCGCTGCCTTCGGCGCGGCCGCTGACCAGCGGCAGGAACAGGTGCTCGGCCAGTTCCTCGGGCACGCCGCGGCCGTCGTCGACGATCTCCAGGCGCAGGCCGCGCGCGTGCACGCGATCGCGGATGCGCTGGCCGTGCTCGACGCGGGTGCGCAAGGTGACCTGCGCCGCGCCGGCCTGGATCGCGTTGCGCACCAGGTTCCACACCGCCTGGGTGAGGCGGTCGGCATCGCCGAGGAATTCGGGGATGCTGGGGTCGTAATCGCGCTGCAGGCGCACCGACCAGCCGCCTTCGTTCTCGGCCAGGCGCAACACCCGCTCCAGCACCGCGTGGATGTTGAGCATGGCGTGCGGGCGCGCCGGCGCTGGCGACAGCAACTGGTCGAGCAGGCTGTTGAGGCGCTCGATCTCCGCGCCGATCAGTTCGATCAGTTCGCGCTCGTCCTCGTCGCGGTGCTGGGCGCGGCGCGCCAGCAGCTGCGCGGCGCCCTTGAGCCCGGCCAGCGGATTGCGCAGTTCGTGGGCCAGGCCCTTGAGCGCCGCGCTGAGCGCGTTCGGCAGGGCCTGCGCCGGGTCCGGCGTGGGGAACTCGTCGACCGGGTGCGCTTCCAGCAGCCAGCCGCCGTCGTCCAGCCGCGACAGCCAGCCTTCGGCGAAGCGCGGCGGCTCGCCGGGCACGGCCAGGGCCATGCGGTGCAGGCGCAGCACGTCGCGCTCGTCGTTGCGCAGGAACCGTGCGAGCGCATCGCCCTGCACTTCCAGCGAGGCCAGCGGCTGGTCGAGCAGGCGCCGCACGCTGACCCCGAGCCAGCGCGCGAAAGCGGGATTGGCGCCGCGCAGGCGGCCGTCGGTATCCGCCCAGACCACCGGGGTGCCAAGGGCGGAAAGCGGGGGCGGCATAGTGTTCATGGCCATTGCACCAATGTAGTGCAAAGCCAGGCAGGCGGCACGGGCGAGCGGCGCACGGCGTGGTCCCTGCCCTGGCGGACGGCGCGGCGCGCGGCTGGCTGCGGACCGGGTGACGGGACCAGCGGACCTTGCATCGCAACGCAGCCAGGACTCTTGCGGAAAGCCGGGGGTGTGGCGAGGCGAATGGCCACGCGGAATACCTCGATCTTTTGAGAATGGCCGGCGCTTCCCCCCAGGAAGCGCCGGCGAAGGCCGCGGCCGCGTGGACCGGCCACCAGCGCCGGCCCCACGCACCGCGACAAGGCCCGCGACCGCCGTCGCGGGCCGGCGAAGCTCAGGACTCGTAGGCCGATTCGCCATGCGAGGTGATGTCCAGACCCTCGCGCTCGGCGTCTTCCGGCACGCGCAGGCCGATCACCAGCTTGGCGATCAGGAAGCCGACCACCGAGACCACGCCGATCCAGCCGACGGTGATCAGCACGCCTTCGGCCTGCACCAGCACCTGGTGGCCCATGGTCACGCCCTCGGCGTAGCCCATGCCGCCCAGCGCCTTGTCGGTGAACACGCCGGTGAGGATCGCGCCGACGATGCCGCCGACGCCGTGCACGCCGAACACGTCCAGGGTGTCGTCGGCATTGAGCAGCTTCTTCAGCCCGGTCACGCCCCACACGCAGATCACGCCGGCGGCCACGCCGATGGCGATGGCGCCGAACGGCCCCACGGTGCCGGCGGCCGGGGTGATGCCGACCAGGCCGGCGACCATGCCCGAAGCCACGCCCAGCGCCGAGGACTTGCCCTTGATCACCTTCTCGGTCAGCGACCAGGCCAGCACCGCCGCGGCGGTGGCCAGCAGGGTGTTGAGGAAGGCCAGTGCGGCGGTGGCGTTGGCTTCCAGCGCCGAGCCGGCGTTGAAGCCGAACCAGCCCACCCACAGCAGCGAGGCGCCGACGAAGGTCAGGGTCACGTTGTGCGGCTTCAGCGCGGTGTGGCCGAAGCCCAGGCGCTTGCCGACGAAGTACGAACCGACCAGACCGGCCACGCCGGCGTTGATGTGGACCACGGTGCCGCCGGCGAAGTCCAGCGCGCCCTTGCCGAACAGGAAACCCGGGGCCGACCACACCATGTGCGCCAGCGGCAGGTAGCCGAAGGTGAACCAGATGACCACGAACAGCAGCACCGCGGCGAACTTCACCCGCTCGGCGAAGGCGCCGACGATCAGCGCGCCGGTGATGCCGGCGAAGGTCAGCTGGAAGGCGACGAACACGTACTCCGGCAGCTTGAAGCCCTTGGAGAAGGTGTCGGCCAGCGTGGTGGTGTCGACGCCGGCCAGCAGCGCCTTGTGCAGCGTGCCGATGAACGGACCGCCATCGGCGAACGCCAGGCTGTAGCCGTACACCACCCACAGCACCGCGATCAGCGAGAACACCACGCCGACCTGGATCAGCACCGACAGCACGTTCTTGGCGCGGACCATGCCGCCGTAGAACAGCGCCAGGCCGGGCACCACCATCAGCAGCACCAGCAGCGTGGAGGTGAGCATCCAGGCGACGTCGCCCTTGTCCACCACCGGCGCCGGCGTGGCCGCGGCCGCGGCCGGCGCGGCGGCCGGTGCGGGCGGCGGCGTCAGTTGTTCGGTGACCACGTCCGGCGTCGGCGCCGGGGTGGTTTCGGCCTGGGCGAAGGCCTTGCCGGGGATGCCGACCGCCATCGCGCTGACCAGCATCAGCATGCATACCGCGTAGAACCGGGCCTTCCACCCGGCGAACAGACCTGTCTTCATGAAGGGCTCCAAGGTGGGGTTAGAGCGCATCGGCGCCGATTTCGCCGGTACGGATGCGGACGACCTGCTCGATGGCGGTGACGAAGATCTTGCCGTCGCCGATCTTGCCGGTGCCGGCCGCGCCCTGGATCGCCTCGACCACGGCATCCAGGCGCTCGTCGGTCACCACGGTCTCGATCTTGATCTTGGGCAGGAAGTCGACGACGTACTCGGCACCGCGATACAACTCGGTGTGGCCCTTCTGCCGACCGAAGCCCTTGACCTCGGTGACGGTGATGCCGGACACCCCAGCCTGCGACAAGGCCTCGCGGACCTCGTCGAGCTTGAATGGCCGGATGATGGCGGTGATCAGTTTCATGCGCATACCCCGTTGGTGGAAGGAACCGGCCGCCGAAGGCCGACCGGCACTGGGCCCATCGACCGCGCCGCGAACGGCGCGGGTGCTGCTGCGCGATGCGTTCCGTGGATCACGCCGTGGCCCACCGCACCCAAGGTGCGGCGGCGACGGCGACGTGGGAGGGAACGTGGCCCACGGCACGCAAGCGCTCTGTTGCGCGGTCCATCCCCTGGACACTCGATGACGCGATGGTGGGCGCGGACCACCTGCGCGGCTCCCCAGCCGGGCAGGTGGCGGCGATGGCGAAGGAGGGAGGGGAAGCCTTCGCCATCGCCGCGCGTGGAACTCAGTTGGCGTAGTACAGCTGGTATTCCAGCGGGTGCGTGGCCGCGCGGAACTTGGTCACTTCCTGCATCTTCAGCGCGATGTAGCCGTCGATGAAGTCGTCGGTGAACACGCCGCCGGCCTTGAGGAACTCGCGGTCGGCGTCCAGCGCTTCCAGCGCCTGGTCGAGGCTGGAGCACACCTGCGGGATCTGCTTCTCCTCTTCCGGCGGCAGGTCGTACAGGTCCTTGTCGCTGGGCGCGCCCGGGTCGATCTGGTTCTTGATGCCGTCCAGGCCGGCCATCATCAGCGCGGCGAAGGTCAGGTAGCCGGACTGCAGCGGATCCGGGAAGCGGATCTCGATGCGGCGCGCCTTCGGGTTGGACACCCACGGAATGCGGCACGAGGCCGAACGGTTGCGCGCCGAGTAGGCCAGCATCACCGGCGCCTCGAAGCCCGGGACCAGACGCTTGTAGCTGTTGGTGCCGGAGTTGGTGAAGGCGTTGATCGCCTTGGCGTGCTTGAAGATGCCGCCGATGTACCACAGCGCCATCTGCGACAGGCCGCCGTAGCCGTCGCCGGAGAACAGGTTGGTGCCGCCCTTGGCCAGCGACTGGTGCACGTGCATGCCCGAGCCGTTGTCGCCGACGATCGGCTTGGGCATGAAGGTCGCGGTCTTGCCGTTGCGGTAGGCGACGTTCTTGATGATGTACTTCATCATCATCAGCTCGTCGGCCTTCTTCACCAGCGAGTTGAACTTGGTGCCGATCTCGCACTGGCCGGCGGTGGCCACTTCGTGGTGGTGCACTTCGACTTCGATGCCGACCTGCTCCAGGGTCTTGCACATCTCGGCGCGCAGGTCCTGCAGCGAGTCGGTCGGCGGCACCGGGAAGTAGCCGCCCTTGACCGCCGGACGGTAGCCGCTGTTGCCGCCTTCGATCTTGCTGCCGCTGCTCCAGGCCGCCTCTTCCGAATCGATCTTGAAGAAGGTGTGGCCCATCTCGTTGCCGAAGCGCACGCCGTCGAAGATGAAGAATTCCGGCTCCGGGCCGAAGAACGCCTGGTCGGCGATGCCGCTGGACTTCAGGTAGGCCTCGGCGCGCTTGGCCACGCCGCGCGGGTCGCGGCCGTAGCTCTGCATGGTGGCCGGGTCGAGGATGTCGCAGGTCAGCACCAGGGTCGGATCGGCCATGAACGGATCGACGAAGGCGGTGTCGGCGTCGGGCAGCAGGACCATGTCCGACTCGTTGATGCCCTTCCAGCCGGCGATCGAGCTGCCGTCGAACATCTTGCCTTCCTCGAACAGCGCCGGCTCGATGATGCTGACCGGGAAGGTGACGTGCTGCTGCACGCCGCGCATGTCGACGAAGCGCAGGTCGACGAACTCGATCTTGTTGTCCTTGACCAGCTTCTCAATAGTTTCCGCAGACATTCGATGCAACCTCGGGTTGTGAAGGGCGTGGGCGAGTATCAGCAATCGCCATGCCAAGCGTGTGGCACTCACAAGCCCTTGATTCTGCTGAAGCGTGCACGCGAAGGATGCAAATGCACTGCACTTTCGTGGTGCATTCACACCTGAACGCACCAAATTTGTGCGAAAGGCGGATGCTCTATCCTTGCACAGCTTCCCCTCCCCCAAAGCGACCCTCTCCTCCATGAGCGATCTGTTGTCGGCCCTGCTGCTGGGCATCATCGAAGGCCTGACCGAATTCCTGCCCATTTCCAGCACCGGGCACCTGTTGATCGCCGAGCGCTGGCTCGGCCACCGGTCCGACTTCTTCAACATCGTGATCCAGGCCGGCGCGATCCTGGCCACCACCCTGGTGTTCCGGCAGCGCCTGTGGGACCTGGCCACCGGCCTGGGCGACCGCGCCAACCGCGACTACGCCTTCAAGCTGGGCGCCGCCTTCCTGGTGACCGCGGTGGTCGGTCTCATCGTCCGCAAGGCCGGCTGGCAGTTGCCGGACAGCGTGCAGCCGGTGGCCTGGGCGCTGGTGATCGGCGGCGTGTGGATGCTGGTGGCCGAGTACTTCGCTGCGCGCATGCCGGAGCGCGAGACGGTGACCTGGACGGTGGCCATCGCGGTCGGCCTGGCGCAGGTGGTGGCCGGCGTGTTCCCCGGCACCTCGCGCTCGGCGGCGACGATCTTCCTGGCGATGCTGCTGGGCCTGAGCAAGCGCTCGGCCGCGGCCGAATTCGCCTTCCTGGTCGGCATCCCGACCATGTTCGCAGCCAGCGCCTATTCGTTCCTGGAGCTGTACAAGGACGGCGGCCTGGGCAGCGAGAACTGGGGCGACGTGGCCCTGGCCTTCGTCGCCTCGATGGTCACCGGCTTCGTGGTGGTGAAGTGGCTGCTGGGCTACATCAAGTCGCACCGCTTCACCGCGTTCGCGGTGTACCGGATCGTGCTGGGCGCGGCGCTGCTGCTGTGGTTGCCGGCGGCCTGAGGGGTTGAGTCGGCGGGGCGCTGCGCGCGCCGGGACCCCCCCCCCAACCCCCTCCCGGCGGGGGGGGGGGCACGGGCTTTTCCCTTCCCCCGCCGGGGGAGGGTGCCCCCCCGGGGGGGGGGGGGGGATGGCCGCGCGTTCCCATATTCGGAATGGGGCACAACGTTCGTCGGCCGGGTA
>NZ_NKUH01000130.1:0-12044 GCF_009192895.1 Xanthomonas sp. LMG 12460
CCCCCACCCGCAAAGCCCTTGCCGTGCTCGCCGGCGCGCGCGGCCTCGATCGCCGCGTTCAATGCCAGCAGGTTGGTCTGGTAGGCGATGTCGTCGATGATGCCGATCTTGTGCGCGATCTGCTTCATCGCCGCCACCGTGGCCACTACCGCCTCGCCGCCCTCCAGGGTTTCCCGCGCCGCCTGCGCGGCCATGCCGTCGGTGATCCTGGCGTTGTCGGTGTTCTGCGCGATCGAGGCGGTCATCTGTTCCAGCGAGGCGCTGGTCTCTTCCACACCGGCGGCCTGCTCGGTGGAAGCCTGGCTCAAGGATTGCGCAGTGGCGCTGACTTCTTCCGACGCACCCGCCAGGCTCTGCGCACTGGCGTTGACCTCGCCGACCACCTGCTGCAACTTCTCGACCATGCGCTGCATCGCCAGCAGCAATTGCCCGGTCTCGTCCCTGCCGCGGACCTCGATCTGCATGCTCAGGTCGCCCTCGGACAGCGCATTGGCCACCTTGACCGCCTTGTCGATCGGCCGGGTCACGCTGCGGCTGATGCAGCAGCCCAGGCCGACCCCGAGCAGCACGCCGCCGATCACGATGGCCAGCATGGTGCGGGTGCTGCTGGCATAGATCGCGTCGGTGGCGTCGTTGGCACGCGCCGCGTTGGCTTCCTTGGTTTCGCTGAGTTCGGACATCAGCGCATCCAGTTCGTCGGAGCTGCTGCGCACGCCCTTCGACAGGTCCGCCAGCTGCGCATTGCCCTGCGGCAGCGGCTCGCGCATCACCGAGTCGACGAACTGGCCGCGCCGCTCCAGGTAGGTCTTCCACACCTGGTCGAAGCGGGCCAGCTTGGCCAGCGTGGCCGGGTCGTCGAACGAGGTCCTGGCCTTGTCCATGTGCTCGACCACCTTGGCGGTGTACTTGTCGAGACTGGCGATGTGCTTGGCGCGATCCTCCGCCGTACTGGCCAACTGCAGGTTGGCGCGCGACCGGCCGGCGTTGATCAGATTGATGTTGGCCTCTTTCAGGTGCGACAGGCCGAGCAGCTCGCGCTCGTACAGCACCGTGGCGTAGTCGTTGATCCGGCCCGAGTTGCGGATGCCGACCCAGCCGATGCACGCGCCGATCGCCGCCACGATCAGGAACGCCGCCGTCAGCCTGACTCCGATTTTCATATTGCCCAACATGGTGTACCCCGATTCTTTGTGTGCGTCCGGTTGCGCAAGTGAGCGCCTCCAGCCGTCTTCCGCAGCGCCTCGCGGAGTGGACACACTCGCTCTGAGGAGAGCGAGGACGCTGCGCCGCAACGTCTGTGCGTGAGGGCTATCGGCGCCATCGACAGCGCCTTTAAATCGCGTGAAAACTGCGGAATTCCGCATAGCGCAAGCGCTGCGACGACGTTACATGAATGCGCAACGGGCATTGCGGCGCAGCACTCGACGCGTGTGAAGAAAGCGCCTGGGGTCTGCGGCGCGGATGCCGCAGTTGTTCTGCAATGGCAGATGACCCCGGTTTTGCACCGAATGCGAAGTGGGATACCAACCCCTCTAATTTGTAGACAGAATGTGAAAGCGGCGCCGATATGCATGCCCTCGCGGTGCGCGAGCGCATGCATGGCGCCGCGTCTTCACACCATCGGCAGCGCCGCGACCGTGCGTCGTTCCGCCGCGGTGGCTCCGCGCAACAAGCGCTGCGCGCGCACGCGTTCCTCGGCATCGAGCTCCTGCAGCGCCTCGAAACGCTCGCCGATCCAGCTCGCCATCGGCACGCCGTCGCGGTACAGCACGCGCGCGCCCGCCACGCGTGGCAGCCGCGTGCCCGGGAGCACGCTGCCGAGCAGATTGGCCGGATCGGCGGCGGCCACGCACACCCAGGTGCCGTCGCCAGGCTGGCGGCGCAGTTGCCGCAGCAGACCGATCGCCTCCGGCAGGGCGAACTGTTCGCCGGACAGGCCATCGATGAAGCGCCCGCCGCGGATCTCGCCACGCGCCTCCAGGCGCTGGTAGACCCGCAATAGCTCGCGCCACGGCGGCAGCCATGCCGCCTCGCGCTCGAGCAGGCGCCAGCAGACCACGCCGTAGCGGCGCAGCAGCGTCAGCGCGACGTGCTCGACCGCCTCGCTGCGCGCGGCCGGGTCCTCGGCCTCGGCGCCGGCCCGCAACAGCGCCCAGCGCCCGGCATCCTGGATGCCGCCGTACAGCGCCATGCGCGGCCGCCGCCGCGACAGCGCCGACGGGCGCTTCGATGCCGGCACCAGCAAGGCGCGCAGGCCGGCGTAGCTGTCGCAGTGGACCCGACCGGCGGCGACCAGCTCGGCCAGCGCCGTCTCCAGTTCGGTGGAGAGCAGGCGGGTGGCCGCGGCGATCTCGTCGAAGAACGAGGCGCCATGCGCCGCGAGATGGTCGGCGACCTTGCGCGCGCGCGAGCCGAGCGCATCGGCGTCCGGCGCTGGCGACAGCCGCGACCACTGCCCGGCGCTGCGCCGCGGCAGCAGCAGGATCGGCGTGCTGCGCAGCGTCGGCGCGGCGCCGCCAGCGCCGGGGCGCAACCGCGTCCACAGCGTGCGGCCGGCACTGCAGGCCTCGTCCAGCCAGGCCTGGCGGTAGTCGCGCACCCGCGCAGGCAACAGTTCCGCCTCCCACAGCGGCGCCGCGGCCTCCACGCCCTCCAGTTGCGCCAGCACCGCGGCCAGCGCTTCGGCGCCCTCCACCTGGCCCTGTGCGTCCAGATGCTGCCAACGGAACAGGAAGCGCGCGTAGTCGCGCGGCGCCACCGGCTCGATCTCGCGGCGCAGGCGGCCGAGGGTGTAGCGGTGGATGCGTGCCAGCAGGTGCCGCTCGCACCACTCCTCGGCATCGGCATCGGCATCGGCACTGAACCGGCCAGCCAGCACATAGCCGTCCTGCTGCAGCGCAAGCAGCCCCGCCTGCACCTCGCGCAGCGGCAGGTGCAGCGGCCCAGCCAACGTGGCCGCAGTGACCGGCCCCAGGCCTGCCAGCCGGCAGCGCAGCAACTCGCGCAGCGCGCTGTCGCGGTCCCAGTCGGCCACCGCGTAGCCCTCGGGACTGGCGATGGCCGGCCCCGCGCTGGCCTGCGGGTACAGCGGCGCCACCGCCGCCTGCGCTTCGGCCGTCACCCACAACGCCGCCGCGGCGCCGTCGACACCGTACAGGCAGGTGGCGCGCGCGTCGGCAGCCAGTTCATCCAACCACTGCCGCCACTGCGGCTGCGCGGCGGCCTCGTCCACGCTCACCACCCCGAGCGTGAGCAGCGCCTCGTGCATCTCGTCGCGGCTGCGCGGCTGCGGCCAGGCCTCCTCGCGCACCGCGGCGATCGCCTGCGGGTCCAACTGGCCGAGATCGTCGGCGCTGTGCGGATCCTGGTAGCGGCGACTGTGCACCGCCTGGGTGCGCCGCTCTTCCAGCGGCGCGTCGTCGAGAAAGGCATAAGGCCGCGCATCCAGCGCCTCGGCCGCCAGCGGCGAGGGCGCAGTCAGCTCGCGCGCCAGCACGCGCACCTCGCCGGCCTCGATGCCGCGCAGCAGCTGCAGCCAGCCGTCGCTGTCCATCGCCTCGTCCAGGCAGTCGCGCAGGGTCTGCGCCACCAGCGGGTGCTCGGGAATCTCGCGCTCGCCGACCAGGTTCTCCGCGCAGGCCACCTGGTCGGGAAACACCGTGGCCAGCAGATCCTCGGACTTCATCCGCTGCAGTTGCGGCGCGACCTTGCGCCCGCCGGTGAAGCGCGGCAGCGCCAGCGCATTGGTGGCGTTCCAGCGCCAGCGCACGCCGAACAGCGGCGCGTCCAGCAGCGCCTGTACCAGCACGTCCAGCGCAGACGCGGCGCGCAGATAGCGTGCCACCTCGTCCAGGGCGAAGCTGTGCCGGGTCGACAGCGACAGCACGATCGCGTCCTCGGTCGCGGCCGCCTGCAGCTCGAAATTGAAGGTGCGGCAGAAGCGCTTGCGCAGGGCCAGGCCCCAGGCGCGGTTGATGCGGCTGCCGTAGACGCTGTGGATCACCAGCTGGGTGCCGCCGGTGGCATCGAAGAAGCGTTCCAGCACGATGCACTGCTGGGTCGGCAAGGCGCCCAGCGCCGCATGCGCGCGGCCCAGGTAATCGACGATCTGCTGCGCGGCGGCGGCGTCCAGCGCCAGCGGGCCGCACAGCCACTGCAGCGCCTGCGCCGCGCCGCCCTGCTCCAGCGCCTGCGCGACTTCGGCCCGCAGCCGCGACACGCCCAGCGACAACGCGTCGCTGCGCCCGGGCGCCTCGCCGATCCAGAACGGGATGTTGGGCGGTGCGCCGCGCGCGTCCTCCACCCGCACCCGCCCCGCTTCCACGCGCAGGATGCGGTAGCTGGCGTTGCCGAGCTGGAACACGTCGCCACCCAGGCTCTCCACCGCGAAATCCTCGTTGACCGTGCCGATGGTCTGCGCCTGCGGCTCCAGCACCACGCTGTAGTCGCCGGTCTCGGGGATGGTGCCGCCGGAGGTGAGCGCCGCCATCCGCGCGCCGCGGCGCTGGCGCACGCGGCGATGCACCGCATCGCGATGCAGGTAACCGGCGCGCGGCCCCAGCCGCGTGCTGAAGCCTTCGCTGAGCATGCGCAGCACCGCGTCGAACTGCGCGCGCGGCAACGCCGCATACGGCCAGGCGCCACGCAACAGCGCGTACAGCGCGTCTTCCTCCCACTCCTGGCAGGCCACCTCGGCGACGAGCTGCTGGGCGAGCACGTCCAGCGGCGCATCGAGCATGCGCAGCGCATCCAGTTCGCCGCGGCGCACGCAATCCAGCAAGGCCGCGCACTCGACCAGGTCGTCGCGCGACTGCGGAAACAAGCGCGCCTTCGGCGTGCCGCCCACCGCGTGGCCGGAGCGGCCGGCGCGCTGCAGGAACGCGGCGATCGAACGCGGCGAGCCGAGCTGGCAGACCAGGTCGACGTCGCCGATGTCCAGGCCCAGTTCCAGCGAGGCGGTGGCCACCAGCACCTGCAGCTCGCCGGCCTTGAGCCGGCGCTCGGCGAGCAGCCGGGTCTCGCGCGCCAGGCTGCCGTGATGCGCCGCCACCGCCTGCGTGCCGAGCAGTTCGCCCAGGTGCCGCGCGGTGCGCTCGGCCATGCGCCGGGTGTTGACGAACACCAGGGTGGTGCGGTGCGCGCGCACCAACTCGGCCAGGCGCGTATACGCCTGCTGCCACTGGTCGGCGGACATGGTCACGCTGAGCGGCGTCGGCGGCACCTCCAGCGCCAGGTCGCGGGCACGCGCATAGCCGATGTCGACGATGGCGCAGTCGGCAACGCCGTCGTGCACCGCGGCGCTGCCGACCAGGAAACGCGCGACCGCCTCGATCGGCTTCTGCGTCGCCGACAGGCCGATGCGCAGCGGCGGCACCTCGCACAGCTGCTGCAGGCGCTGCAGCGACAGCGCCAGATGGCTGCCGCGCTTGTTCGCCGCCAGCGCATGGATCTCGTCGACGATCACCGTGCGCACATGGCGCAGCGTCTCGCGCCCGGACACCGAGCCGAGCAGCACGTACAGCGACTCCGGCGTGGTCACCAGCACATGCGGCGGGCGCCGCCGCGCCTGCGCGCGCTCGCGCTGTGGGGTGTCGCCGGTGCGTACCGCGGTGCGAATGGACACATCCGGCAAACCCAGCGCCGCCAGTTCGGCGCGAATGCCCTGCAGCGGCGCCTCGAGATTGAGCTGGATGTCGTTTGAAAGCGCTTTCAGTGGCGACACGTACAACACCTGGGTACGGTCCTGCAGGCCGCCTTCACGCAGGCCTTCGCGGACCAGCGCATCCAGCGCAGCCAAAAATGCCGTCAGGGTCTTGCCCGAGCCGGTCGGCGCGGCGACCAGCGTATGCCGTCCGGCCTGGATCGCCGGCCACGCCGCCGCCTGCGCTGGCGTGGGCGCCGCGAAACGTTGCTCGAACCAGCGTGCAACGGCGGGATGGAAGCGCGCCTGCGCCAACGACATGCGATCTCCTGGTGTCAGCGTCGCAACCAACCTGGGGCGCGCCGACGATGCCGACTGTGCGGATTGTCCAGCTGGATGTCTTGCGCCATTTTCTCGGCAATGAAAATGGTGACGTTATCCAGGCAATCAAGCGCAACCTCGCGCGAGCCCTGTTTTTAGGGGTTTTTCCATTAAGCGTTCATCGAACGACATAATGTCTACCACTCGCTCCGCGTAGCGCGGTTATGTTGTCGACGGCGTCACGTATCCCGGCCTAGCGTTTGCGCATCACGCACAAGCTTCGCTTCTGGGAACGGAATGCGGCACGGCAACACCAGCGAACAACGGCATCGCCCATCACGCGCGCGGGACGCTCCACGACCCGCACACGCGATCGCGGCGGCGCGCGTTCGCGCCGCGTCCGCCTCCGTCTCCCTTCGACGTCGAACTGCCGTCGCCTCGCGGCGCGCGGCAGCGATGGCGGCGGCATCCGCCATCGGGTCCTGCACTGTGGGACTGCGCATGCGTTGTACCTCTCCACCGCCATCGCCAAGGAGCATCACCAATGGCACAGAGCAGCCCGTCACTCTCCAGCACCGACCTCAACCAGCGCCGCGGCAGCGACGCGCAACAGTCGCTCGGCGTCGCGCCGAACGTGTTCGAAGGCAACGATCCGGCCGCGATCGCGCGCGCGCTCAAGCAGTCGGCCGACCTGCACGCCCGCCGCCGCACCGGTCCGTATCGCTCGGCCATGTCGATGCTGACCTTCTACATCAATCGCGCCGGCGACCAGTTGCCGGCGCAGCGCCGCCAGATCCTGGAGCAGGCCAAGGACGAGTTGCGCAGCCTGTACGGCAAGCCGCGCAAGGGTGGCGCTGGCGACTGAGCACGCGCACGCGCGCAGCGTGATGGAGCGATCAGTTCCGCACGCTGCCTGGGCGAAGCGCGCGCCGCGCGATTGCCGTCCTCCGACGCACTGCCACTTGATGCGGACATGGCCAAGGCATCCGACATTTCGGACCTCATCCAGCACGCCGCCGCCGCGACCCAGGACGACGCGGCGCTGCTGTCGCGCATCATCCTGGCGCAGGGCGAAATCGCCGCGGCCGGCGGCGATCCGCTGCAGGTGGTCGACGTGGTCACCCGCCGCGCGCAGGAGCTGACCCGCTCCAACGGCGCCGTGGTGGAGATGTGCGACGGCAAGGACATGCTGTACTGGTCGGCCAGCGGCGTCGCCGAGCGCCACCTCGGCCTGCGCCTGCCCAGCAACGGCAGCCTGTCGGGGCTGTGCATGCGGACCGGCGAGGTCTTGCGCTGCGACGATTCGGAAGTCGATCCGCGCGTGGACCGCGCGGCTTGCCGGCGCATCGGTTTGCGCTCGATGCTGGTGGTGCCGCTGCGCTACGGCGACCGCAGCATCGGCGTGCTCAAGGTCCTCGCGCCGCACCCCAACGCCTACAGCGCACAGGACGTGCGCACGCTGGAATTGCTGGCGACCCTGGTCGGCGCGACGCTGGCGCTGGCGATGGACCGCGCCGCACTGCAGACCGACATCGCGCGCCGCCAGGATATGGAGAAACACGCATTTCGCGAGAAGGCGGCGATCGCCACCCGCATCCGCGAAACCATCGCCGAGACGCGCCTGCAGATCGTGACCCAGCCAGTGCTGGCGCTGGCATCGCAACGCATCGTCGGGGTGGAGGCACTGTCGCGCTTTCCGGCCAATCTGGCGCTGCCGCCGCTGCGCTGGTTCGACGATGCCAGCCGGGTCGGGCTGGGCCTGGACCTGGAACTGGCCGCCGCGCGCCAGGCGCTGGAGCTGCTGGAGCAGTTGCCGGCGCCGCTGTATCTGGCGATCAACGTGTCCGCACCGACGCTGCTGCATCCGCAGTTGCAGGCGCTGCTGCACGGCCACGACCTGTCGCGGATCGTGCTGGAAATCACCGAGCAATTGCAGGCGCCGGATTACCCACGCCTTTCCGAGCACATCGGCCTGCTGCAGCGGCAGGGCCTGCGCATCGCCCTGGACGACGCCGGTACCGGCTTCGCCAGCCTGCGCCATCTGCTGCACCTGGCACCGGACATCATCAAGCTGGACCTGACCCTGACCCGCGGCATCGACGCCGAACCGCGCCGGCAGCGACTGGCGATGGCCATCCTCTCCTTCGCCGCGGAAACCAATGCCGACGTGGTCGTCGAAGGCATCGAGACCGAGAGCGAACTGGCGACACTGCAGGCGCTGGGCGCGCGCTACGGCCAGGGCTACCAGCTCGCCCACCCCGGACCGCTGTCGGCGCATCTGGCACGCTATCCGGCGATCGAATACGACAGCAGCGGCTGAGAACGCCCACCGCAGGCGCGGCGCTGGTCCCCGGTTCGGGATCATCCCCCCAGGCATTCCCAAGATCGCCATGCCGGCCTGGTCGCGGCTGAAGCCGCTCCTGCGAAAGCGTGCGCTACGGACGCGCGCCCCCCACCCTCGCCGCCCCCGGGCCGCTGTCAGCGCATCTGCAGATGCTCTCCAGCGATCGCTGGCAGCCTCGGCCAAGTCGCGGGCCAAATGCTCCGTCATCCTGTGCAGGAGCGGCGCCAGCCGCGACAGGACGTCACCGTTGACGCCGCGTCGCGCCTGCGCAAACGCCAGGCAAGAAAAAAGCGGGCCGAAGCCCGCTTTTTTCCTGGAACGACGCTGGCAGCGTGCGGCTTATTCGGCCGACGCGCCCTCGCCTTCTTCCACGGCCTTCATCGACAGGCGGATGCGGCCCTGCTTGTCGACTTCCAGCACCTTGACCTTGACCACGTCGCCTTCCTTCAGCTTGTCGCCGACCTTCTCCACGCGCTCGCTGGAGATCTGCGAGACGTGCACCAGGCCGTCCTTGCCCGGCAGGATGGTCACGAACGCGCCGAAGTCCATGATCTTGGCGACCTTGCCTTCGTAGATGCGGCCCGGCTCGACGTCCGAGGTGATCTGCTCGATGCGCGACTTGGCGGCCTGCGCGGCGATCGCATTGACCGAGGCGATGACGATGGTGCCGTCGTCCTGGATGTCGATCTGGGTGCCGGTTTCCTTGGTGATCGCCTGGATGGTCGAACCGCCCTTGCCGATCACTTCGCGGATCTTGTCCGGGTGGATCTTGATCGTCAGCAGGCGCGGCGCGTAGTCGCTCAGCTCCGCACGCGGGGTGGTCAGCGCGCTGGCCATCTCGCCGAGGATGTGCAGGCGGCCGGCCTTGGCCTGCGCCAGGGCCTGCTTCATGATCTCTTCGGTGATGCCTTCGATCTTGATGTCCATCTGCAGCGCGGACACGCCGTCGGCGGTACCGGCGACCTTGAAGTCCATGTCGCCCAGGTGATCTTCATCGCCCAGGATGTCCGACAGCACCACGAAGTCGTTGCCTTCCTTCACCAGGCCCATGGCGATACCGGCCACCGGCGCCTTCACCGGCACGCCGGCGTCCATCAGCGCCAGCGACGAACCGCAGACCGAGGCCATCGACGAGGAGCCGTTGGATTCGGTGATTTCCGAGACCACGCGGATGGTGTACGGGAACTCTTCCATGGTCGGCATCACCGCCAGCACGCCGCGCTTGGCGAGGCGGCCGTGGCCGATTTCGCGACGCTTGGGCGCGCCGAAGCGGCCGCACTCGCCCACCGAGTACGGGGGGAAGTTGTAATGGAACAGGAAGTTTTCCTTGTACTCGCCGGAGACCGCGTCGATCACCTGGCCGTCGCGGGCGGTGCCCAGCGTGGTGACCACGATCGCCTGGGTCTCGCCGCGGGTGAACAGCGCCGAGCCGTGGGTACGCGGCAGCACGCCGGCCTGCACGCTGATCGGGCGCACGGTGTCCAGCGCACGGCCGTCGATGCGCACCTTGGTGCTCAGCACCGAACCGCGCATGGTCTGGTATTCCAGCTCGCCGAATTCCTTGGCCAGGTCGGCAGCGACCCAGTTCTCGGCGGTGGCGCGCGGCGCCAGCTGCGCCAGCACGTCCTTCTTGATCGCGGCGATGGCGTCGCGGCGCTGCAGCTTGTCGCGCACCTGGAACGCGGCGGCCAGCTGCTCGCCGACGGCTTCCTTCAGCGCGGCGATCATGGCCTCGTTCTTGGCCGGGGCGACCCAGTCGGACGGCTTGGTGCCGGCTTCGACGGTCAGCTCGTTGATCGCGTTGATGACCTTCTGCATCTCGCGATGGCCGAAGGTGACCGCGCCCAGCATCACTTCTTCCGACAGCAGCGCGGCTTCGGACTCGACCATCAGCACCGCGTTGGCGGTACCGGCGACGACCAGCTCCAGCTGCGACTCCTTCAGATCCGACACGGTCGGGTTGAGGATGTATTCGCCGTTCTTGTAGCCGACCTTGGCGGCGCCGATCGGGCCCTTGAACGGGGTGCCGGCCAGCGACAGGGCGGCCGAGGCGCCGATCAGCGCGGCGATGTCGCCGTCGATGTCCGGGTTCATCGACATCACCGTGGCGATGATCTGCACTTCGTTCTTGTAATCCTCCGGGAACAGCGGACGGATCGGACGGTCGATCAGACGCGAAATCAGCGTCTCCTTCTCGGTCGCACGGCCCTCGCGCTTGAAGAAGCCGCCGGGGATGCGGCCGCCGGCGTAGAACTTCTCCTGATAGTCGACCGTCAGCGGGAAGAAGTCCTGACCTTCGCGCGCGCTCTTGGCGGCGACGGCGGTGACCAGCAGTACGGTGTCGTCCATCTTGACGATGACGGCACCGCCGGCCTGGCGGGCGATCTCGCCGGTTTCGAGGGTGACGGTGTGCTTGCCGTACTGGAAGGTTTTGGTGATTTTTGCCACGGGGTTTCCTTGGATGATGCTGTCTGCAAATGGACCGCTGACGGCCCATGCCGCTGGCGGGTGGCCGGGAGGATCCGGCCGGTGGCGCGGAGCGATCCCCGGGCCACGGTACTACCCAAAACAAAACCGCGGCGCATCGCTGCGCCGCGGTGGGGTTCGTTGACTCAGCGACGCAGGCCGAGCTTCTCGATCAGCGCCTTGTAGCGCTCGCCATCCTTCTTCTTCAGATAGTCGAGCAGGCTGCGGCGGCGGTTGACCATCTGCAGCAGGCCGCGGCGGCTGTGGTGATCCTTCTTGTGGGTCTTGAAGTGGCCGGTCAGCAGTTCGATGCGGGCGGTCAGCAGGGCGACCTGGACTTCCGGCGAACCGGTGTCGGCAGCGCCGCGCTTGTTTTCTTCGATGACTTTCTGGGTGTCGATGGACATGGGATTTTTCTCTGAGATGCGGGGCCGGCAGGAACGTGCAGAGGACGCACCGCCTGGCTCGCCGATTGCGAAGGATTGCGCCGGAGCGCAGCGTGCCGGAAAGGCCGCGAAATTGTACCGGCCTCGGCCCGGAGGAACAAGGCGTTAAGACCGCGTCATGACTGAACGACAGTCAGGTAACACCTCGCGCGACCGCCGCGCGGTCACGGATTGAACATGCGCTGCGGCGCCAGCAGCCCGCTCGCATCGACCTGACCCAGGCCCAGCGGGACGCCGTCGGCGTCGAACACCGCCGCCAGGCCGGGCGCCCAGGCCGGATCGCGCAGGCGCTGGCCCATGCGGAAGCGCTGCGCCGCAGCATGTTCCAGGCGCAGCGGCGGGAAATCGGCCAGGCCCGCGGCCAACGGCAGCACCAGCGTTTCCAGCGCCGCCGGATCCTGCGCGGCCAGGTGTTGCAGGTGCTCCAGGGTGACCATCTGCGGTGTCCGGAACGGCTCCACCCACAGCCGCCGCAGCGCGGCGATATGCGCGCCGCAGCCCAGCGCCTCGCCCAGGTCGCGGGCCAGGCTGCGGATATAGGTGCCGGACCCGCAGGCCACGTGCAGACGCAGGCGGTCGCCGGCGTGGGCGAGCACGTCGATCGCATGCACCTCGACCTCGCGCTCCGGCGCCTCGATCGCCTCGCCGCGGCGCGCCTTGACGTACAGCGGCTCGCCACCCTGCTTGAGCGCCGAGTAGATCGGCGCGCGCTGGCGGATACGCCCGCGCAACGGCGCCAGCGCCGCCTCCAGGGTCGATGCGTCCAGCGGCGGCACCGGTCGGGTGCGCAGCACCGCGCCCTCGGCATCGTCGCTGTCGGTGGTGG
>NZ_NKUH01000131.1:0-7603 GCF_009192895.1 Xanthomonas sp. LMG 12460
ACGCCGTGCCGGCGAGCGCCTAGCGGGATGTGGGATGACTGGAGGTTGGATATGCCGTGCGGGCGGACCCTCACCCCAACCCCTCTCCCGACGGGAGATGGGCTTGCAGCCTTTCCTTCTCCCGCTGGGAGAAGGTGCCCCGAAGGGGCGGATGAGGGTGCGGGCGCAGCCTCGTGCGTCCTGACACTGCGAGACGCTTCGCGCCGCACCCTCACCCCAACCCCTCTCCCGGGGGGAGAGGGGCTGCTCCATCGTTGTTTTCGACTGTTTCTCTTTCCGCCTCACCCACCAGGATCCCCATGAGCAAAATCGTCGCGCTCGAGACCTTCGACGTCCGTTTCCCCACCTCGCGCGAACTGGACGGTTCCGATGCGATGAATCCGGATCCGGATTATTCGGCCGCCTATCTGCGCCTGCGTACCGATGCCGACGACGGCCTTGCCGGCTACGGCCTGGCCTTCACCATCGGCCGCGGCAACGACGTGCAGAGCGCGGCGGTGGCGGCGCTGGCGCATCACGTGGTCGGCCGCGACGTGGAGACGGTGATCGGCGACCTGGGCGGGTTCGCGCGCAGCCTCACCGACGACTCGCAGCTGCGCTGGCTGGGCCCGGAGAAGGGCGTGATGCACATGGCCATCGGCGCCGTGGTCAACGCCGCCTGGGACATGGCCGCGCGCCGCGCCGGCAAGCCGCTGTGGCGCTTCATCGCCGAGCTGTCGCCGGAACAACTGGTGGCCGCGATCGACTTCCGCTACCTCAGCGACGCGCTGACCCCGGACGAGGCGCTGGCCATGTTGCGCGATGCCCAACCGCTGCGCGACGAGCGTATCCAGACCCTGCTCGAACAGGGCTATCCGGCCTACACCACCTCGCCCGGCTGGCTCGGCTATTCCGACGAGAAGCTGGTGCGCCTGGCCAAGGAAGCGGTGGCCGATGGCTTCCGCACCATCAAGCTCAAGGTCGGCGCCAACGTGGAGGACGACATCCGCCGTTGCCGCCTGGCGCGCGCCGCGATCGGCCCGGACATCGCCATGGCGGTGGACGCCAACCAGCGTTGGGACGTGGGCCCGGCGATCGCCTGGATGCGCCAGCTCGCCGAATTCGACATCGCCTGGATCGAGGAGCCGACCAGCCCCGACGACGTGCTCGGCCACGCCGCGATCCGCCGCGGCATCGCCCCGGTGCCGGTGTCCACCGGCGAGCACACCCAGAACCGGGTGGTGTTCAAGCAGTTGCTGCAGGCCGGCGCGGTGGACCTGATCCAGATCGACGCCGCGCGCGTGGGCGGCGTCAACGAGAACCTGGCGATCCTGCTGCTGGCGGCCAAGTTCGGCGTGCGCGTGTTTCCGCATGCCGGCGGCGTGGGCCTGTGCGAACTGGTGCAGCATCTGGCGATGGCCGATTTCGTCGCCATCACCGGCAAGATGGAAGACCGCGCGATCGAGTTCGTCGACCACCTGCACCAGCACTTCGTCGATCCGGTGCGGATCGTCCACGGCCGCTATCTGGCGCCGACCACGCCGGGCTTCTCGGCCGAGATGCACGCCGCCTCGGTCACCCAGTTCCTGTATCCGGATGGCCCGTTCTGGAGCGCGGATCTGGCCGCGCAGGTCGGCTGACGCCAGCGACCTTGGTGCGCTTCCGCCGAAGGAAGCGCGCCGGTTGCGGTGGTTGCCAGTGCATCTGTCGCGGCTGAAGCCGCTCCTGTGACGGCGGCGGCAGCGGTGCTGGATCGCTCGCTGTGGGAGCGACTTCAGTCGCGACGCACGAACCTGTGAACGCACCAGCTTCGACAGCACTCGGGGCTGAAGTCCCTCCCACACACGTCACACAGCATCCGCCGCGCCTGCCGCGACCTCTGCAACCGCACCTGCCGCACTCTCTGCAACCGTAGAAGCGGCTTCAGCCGCGACGAGCGAAGCGGTAAACCAACCGGTCTCGCGCGCGCTCGGCGCCGGCTTTCCAACACACGCGTACGCCCACGCAATACCTCAGCCCGCGCCGTTGCGCTCCTGCGCGGCCAGCGCCGCCTGCAAGGAAAAGATCTGCAGCGCTTCGCGCCATTTCTCGCCGGGCGCCGAACCGGGTAGGGGTTTCTGGAAGCGCCACATCAACTCCTCCCACGCCTGCACGCGCGGATCGGCGGCGTCGGCGGCGGCCTTGGCGGCGGGCGAATAGTCCTCGTCCACCTCCATCAGCATCACCAGGCGGTCGCCGCAGCGGTGGATGTCCAGCTCGCGGATGCCGGCGGCGCGCAGCGAGGCGACGATCTCCGGCCACACGGTGTCGGGCCGGTGCCAGCGTTCGTATTCGGCGATCAGCGCCGGGTCGTCGTGCAGGTCCAGCAGGTAGCAATGACGCGGCATGGTTCAGGCTCCACGGGCGGAGGGAAGGGGCGCCACGCGGTTTCGCGCCGCATGCAGCGCGAAGCCGAGGATCACCGCGAAGCCGATCGCGGGCACCGCCAGCGCCCAGTGGATGCCGGCATGGTCGGACACCGCGCCCATCACGGCGGTCAACGCGGCGCCGCCGATGATCGCCATGACGATCAGCGAGGCCCCCAGCTTGCGCGCGTCGTCGTCCAGTCCGTCCAGGCCCAGGGCGAAGATGGTCGGGAACATCACCGACATGAACAGGCTGCTGGCGACCAGCGCATACAGGCCGATCCAGCCCGGCAGCGCCACCGCCACCGCGCACAGCAGCAGGTTGAGCAGGGCGAACACGCCCAGCAGCCGTGCCGGCGCCAGGAAGCGCAGCAGCGCGGTGCCGATGAAGCGGCCGGCCATGAACAGCACCAGCGACAGGGTGAGGAAATCGGCGGCGGTCTTCTCCGGGGTGCCGGGCACGCCGTCCTGCAGGTAGCGGATCAGGTAGCTCCAGATGCCCACCTGCGCGCCGACGTAGAAGAACTGCGCGATCACCGCGAACACGAAACGGCCATTGCGCCGCAACTGGCCGAAGCCGCCGGCGCGCGCGCCATCGCCACCGGCGCGGGTGGCGGGGAAGCGGGTCAGACCGATCAGCAGCGCCCACAGCAGCACCACCGCACCGATGATCAGGTACGGCGTCTGCACCGCCAGCGACTCGGTGGCGAAGAAGGCCTCGCGCGCGGCCGGCGTCATCGCCGCCAGTTCCTGTGGCGTGTGCTCCACGCCGGAGAGGATGAAGTGCTGGCCGACCAGGATGCCGGTGATCGACCCCAGCGGATTGAACGCCTGCGCCAGGTTCAGCCGCCGCGCCGCGCCCTCGGCGGGGCCGAGCACGGTGACCAGCGGGTTGGCAGTGGTTTCCAGGAAGGCCAGGCCGCTGGCGATGACGAACAGCGCCAGCAGGAACAGCCAGTAGGTGTGCACCTGCGCGGCGGGGTAGAACAGGAACGCGCCGACCGCGTACAGCAGCAGGCCCAGCACCACCGCGGCCTTGTAGCTGTAGCGGCGCATGAACATCGCCGCCGGGATCGCGAACACGAAGTAGCCCAGGTAGAACGCGCTCTGCACAAGCCCGGCCTGCAGATCAGTCAGCTCGAAGGCCTTCTTGAACTGCTTGATCAGGATGTCGTTGAGGTTGTTCGCCATGCCCCAGAGAAAGAACAGGCTGACGATCAGGACCAACGGCGCAAGCGCGGTCCGGGTGAGACTGGCGGATGCCGGTGTGGCGGATTCGCTGCTGTAGTGCATTGCCGCCTACCCCTCCCAAGGTGTGCCGCGTCGCGTTCGGATTGTCGGCGGAGCGTACTGCGCCGGCGAGTGCCATGCAAATATAAAATTTGAGTTCATATGTGGATTGCAATGCAGCATCGACGCGTGGGCTGCGGGCCCCAGGCGGTGCGAGCCGGTGCGGCGTCCCTGTACCCTAGTCCTCTTCACCTGCTGCCGGGTCCTCGACGGAATGACCACCCCCTTGCCCAAGTACCGCGCGCCCGCCCTGGACAAGGGGCTGGACATCCTGGAGCTGCTGGCGCGCGACGGGCGGCCGATGAGCATGGGCGAGATCTCGCAGGGCATCGGCCGCTCGCGCGGCGAGATCTTCCGCATGCTGCAGGTGCTGGAAGAGCGCGGCTACCTGACCCGTACTGCGGGCGAGGGCGGCTACACGCTGACCAATCGCCTGTTCATGCTCGGCATGCAGCAGCCGCGGGTGCAGAACGTCACCGAAGTGGCGCTGCCGGTGATGCGCGCGCTGGCCGATGCGATCCGCCAGCCCTGCCACTTGGTGGCGCCGTCGGACGACCAGATCGTGGTCATCGCGCAGATGGACGTGCCCAGCGACCTCGGCCTGGTGGTGCGCCCCGGCCACCGTCGCCCGTTCGCGCACTCCACCTCCGGCCTGGTGCTGTTCGCTTTCCAGCCGGCCGATGCGCAGGCGCAATTGCTGCAGCGCCTGGACGCCAGCGAGGTGGCGTACGACCGCGCCGCGTTCCTGGCCGCGGCGCAGGAAGTGCACGCGCTGGGCTACAGCATCCACCCCAGCGAGGCGGTGGTCGGCGTGATCGACCTCACCGCGCCGATCCTGCAGCACGGCGTCGCCCGCTACACCCTGACCGTGCCCTTCATCGAACGTCGCCCGCAACCGATCGACGCACAGGCGGCGATGCGCGCGGTGTGCGATGCGGCGGCGCAGATCAGTGCGGCGTTGGCGTAGGTGCCGTGATCCTGGCGAGTCCGGGGCTGGGATACTGGGAAGGAGTGTATGAAGCGGGCGGAGGGTATTCCTTTGGGCACCACGGTATCCTTGGTCAGCACCGGCGCCGTCAGCACTGGCGCCTAACACTTCATCCAAGCAAACTCGCTGGCGCGATCCGCTTAATGCAAGCGTTAGACATCAATATGGATCAACGGAAGCTCGTTTTATACCTTGAAGCTTCGTTTGCTGCATATGACGCGACTCTCGCACCACCGCGAGATGTCGTTCTTGCTGGCTTGAGTGCAATCTGGCCTTCTGATTACTGGGCCGGGCTCGCTATTGGCTGGCTTGAAGAGGGGGCGCCAATCGATAGTGAAATAGCTCAGGTGCTTGACGCCATGGTCAAGGGACCTTTCTCGCAAAGTGTTCGCCATCGAGCATTCGCATTAGCTAGGCGCTGGCACCAGGCGCACAATGTCTAGCCATTCGTTCAAATTGGATGCGCGTACCTCGCACTGCTTAACTAAAACTTTAAGCTGCATGAGTCAGATTCCGTCACAGGCAGAGATTTGCAAGAAATTCCACTCGCTGTTTGATCCTCCCGGTGAGGACGAGCGCGTGGGCGTCGCACTTTCTACTCTCCCGCAAGTTCCACTCAATGCTCTGCGGCATCCCCGCAAAAAGATACGTGCGGCTGGTATGTCTGGGGCGGAGAGTTATCCGATCATCCTGACTTCTTTCAGCCGCTTCACGTCCATCATCTCGTAGCGCACGTCCCGTCGATCGTTCCTTACCTGGCTCTGGGGCCTGGCTGGCGAGTGCTTCTAGCTCCTGGGCACGTGGGCGTCTGGTATGACCCGGCACTTTTAGCTGTTTAGTATGCGGCCTAACAGCGCATTCAATCCGTGCAGCTTGGTGCCTCGGCTCAGTTCAAACGTTCGACTGCCTGGCCTGTCTTCGGAAGCGCAGCGCTTGAGAGCAATCTCGAGCGACGTAACGCTACCCGTGCGTCGACCATGCGATGCATCCCCCGTGCCGCTGCTCTCGCACCGTGCATGCGCCGAGCACGCGATAAGGTCAGCAAATGCCCGCGCCTGCGCTGCATGCCCACATATGCGCCACACTGCTGGAATGCGCGCCCATGGTGCACGTGACTCGATCCCCAGCCTGATCACGTAGTCGCTGTACGTGCGCGCAAAGCGTTGACCTGTGCGCCACCGCTGCGCAGCCTGCAGGGAACACGGCGACATGGGCACACGGCATGGCACGGCGGTTTCCCTGGAATTGGTTGGCGGTGCTGGCGGCCTGCGCGTTGGTGCTGGTGCTGGCCTGGCAGAACCGCGGTCTGCGCGAGGAACGGCGCTGGTTCGTCACCCGCACCACCGAGCCGTATTTGGGCATGTACGTGCCGCGCATCGCCGCTACCACGTTGGACGGTGCGCCGCTGACGCTGGGTGAGCCGGCGGCCGAGCGGCAGGTCTTGTTCTTCTTCACCACCACCTGCCCGTACTGCAAGCGCTCGGCGCCGCAGATGGTGCAGGCCGCGCAGCGTCTGGCCGCGCAGCAGCCCGACGTGCAGGTGCTGGGCGTGTGCCAGTGCAGCCCAGCACAGGCGCAGCGCTACGCCGCCGAGCAAGGCTTCACGTTTCCGGTGACCACGTTGACCGACCGCCGCGCACTGATGCTGTTCCGCGCGCGCAACGTGCCGACGCTGCTGGCGCTGGACCACGAAGGACGCGTGCGCTATGCGCGCGTCGGCGTTTTCGAGACCACGGAGCGGATGCAGGACCTGATGGCCGCAGTGCGTCGCACGGATGCGCCGCCGGCCTTGGCAACCATCGAGGAGTAAGCCATGAAACAGCGTTGGACAGCGTTACGCAACGGGATGCTTGCAGCCGTGTTCCTGGCCAGCATGGGCTTCGGCGCGGTGCAGGCGACCGCCGGCGACGGAATCGAGAAGGAGGCGGCCTGCAGCGCCTGGGCCTGCCAGCAGGAGTGCGCGCCGTTCGGCGGCGAGTTGGGGCCGGGCGGACCAGGAAAGCCGTTGGTCTGCTACTGCTGCGGCTGAGCAGCGCCGGAGCCGGCCGCGCCAGGCCGGCTCCGGCATCGGGGGCGCGATGGCGGCGATCAGCGATTGAGCATCTGCCGCGGTGCGACTCCGTCATCACTCCGCCAACCTACAAGTCGCTCCCGGTACGCGCGATTGCGCCCTGCATCCTGGCCAGCCGCCGCCGATTCACGCAGGTTTGCGCGCTGGCTGGGCATGGTGGAACGCAGACCAACCAGGAGCGTTCCATGACCTCACCTCTTCATCCCGTCCGCCTGACCCTGCTTGCCGCGCTCACCGCCGTGGCGCTGAGCGGCTGCGGCAAGCCCGGCGACCAGGCCTCGCGCACCGCACCGGCCACCTCGCCGGAGCCCACCGCCGCGCCGGTCGGTGGCGAAAGCGGACGCGCGCCGATCGGTGGCGATGCCTCGGCCAAGGCGATGCTGCAGGTGTTGGAGGGCAACGTGGTGGCGCTGTCCAAGCAGGCGCTGTCGCGCAACGTCAGCAAGACCGTGGCCGACTTCGCCCGCGAGACCGTCGCCGTGCACCACGACGCCGACCCGGCCACAGCCGGCAAGGGTGGCCCCGGCGATGCGGAGAAGATCGCCGCGCAGGTGGCCAAGGGCCGCGCGCAGTTGCAGGCGCTGGGCGATGAAAAGGACAACTCCGCCTACATGAACGCCTACGCGGCGGCAGTGGTGCGGCAGTACTCCGACGCGCTGTCGGTGATCGATGCCGAGCTGGTGCCGGCGGCCAAGGAAGACGCCACCCGCCAGGAACTGCAGCAGGCGCGCAAGCGCATCGCCGAGCAACTGGAGCGCGCGCAGGCGCTGGCCTCGGCCCGCTACTGAGCACCTAGCCCCTCTCCCGTTGGGGCGACAGGGTGCGGCCTGCGCCACTGGCGCGCGCACCCTGTCGCCCCAACGGGAGAGG
>NZ_NKUH01000132.1:0-6754 GCF_009192895.1 Xanthomonas sp. LMG 12460
GGGGGGGGCGGGGTGCCAGCGGCGGGGGCGGAAGCATTGGTGGCGGTGGCGGTGGCGGGGGCGGTGGCGCGGCGGCTGCGTCTGCCGCGGTTGGCGTGTCAGCAGACGCGGTGGTGGACGCGGCGGTCGTGGCGCGTGCGGGCGGCGGCGATGGCGCGGGCTGGGCGGCGATCGCGGCCGGCAGTGCGGCGCTGCTGACGCCCTGCATGATTTTTTTCTGCTGGCGCATGCCCTTGGGACAGGGCTGGTTCTGGATGGTCAGGTTGTCCTGCGCGTCGGTGCAGCGATAGAACACCACCGGTTCGGCGTGCGCGGCGCCGGCACAGGTCAGCACCACGGCGAGGCAGAGTGCGCGCCGCATCAGCTGCCGCCGCAGTCGCGCGCCAGACGCGCATCGATGCCGCGCTGCTCGGTTTCCATTGCGCGGCGCTCGCTCTGCAGCGCGCTGTTGTAGCGACGGATCAGCTCCCAGCGACGGTCGCTCAGGCGCGCGCAGACTTCCTGCTCGGGCAGCGCGGTGCAGGTGTCGCGGATCATCGTGCTGCCGGCCGGCACGATCACGCCGGCGCCGGCGGACACCCCAGGCGGCGGTGGACCGGGCGGGCGCGGGCCGCCGGGCGGAGGCGGTCCCGGCGGGCCGGGCGAGCGACCATCGGGGCCGCGCCCGGATGGCCGTGCGTACGGGCCCTCGGCATAGCCATAGGCCCACAGCGGCACCCAGCGCGGATTGCCGGCGTTGTCGTCGCTGGTGTAACGCGCGCCTTCCGGGGTGACGCACTCGTACATGGGCTGCGCAGGCTGCACGGTGACGATGCGGAGTTCGCGCTGCGGCAGCGGCGCCGGCGAGGCCTGCGCGCGTGCCGGATCGGTGCTGATGGTGGTGGTCGGCCGCGGCGGCGGATCGCGCGGACGCTGCATGTCCAGCACCTGCTGCTGGCGCGCGTTCTCGCAGGGGGCGTTCTGCAGGCTGACCGCGCCGGAAGCGGCGATGCAGCGATAGATGCGCACCGACGCATTGCTGCCGTCGCTGCTGACCGTCTGCGTCTGTTGCGCCCAGCCGGCACCGATCCAGGGCGACAGGCTCAGCAGCAGCAATGGGCGGAGAAGGAGGCGCATGCGCGCATCTTGCGCGCCTTGGGCAGCCAGGGAAAGGGCGGGCCGGCGAGGATTCAGGCCGCGGTGGCGCGGGTGGGGCCGCAGCGGGGTCTTGTCGCGCATCGGGCAGGCCAGGATCGGCCAGCGCGCTTCCTGCAGCATTTCGCAGCTGCTGTACGGTGCCGCCGGCCTCGGCCAGGGCGCGCTCGTGCAGTACTGGCGCGTTGATCTGTCGCTGCGAGGCTTCGACCGACCCTCATCCGGCCCTTCCGGCTACCTTCTCCCAATGGGAGAAGGGAACAGCTAGCCCTCTCCCGTCGGGAGAGGGGTTGGGGTGAGGGTCCGGCGCGAAGCGACTCGCGTAGTTTGAGTGCACGAGGCTGCGCCCGCACCCTCATCCGGCCCTCCGGGCCACCTTCTCCCAATGGGAGAAGGGAGCAGCTACCCCTCTCCCGCTGGGAGAGGGGTTGGGGTGAGGGTCCGGCGCGAAGCGACTCGCGTAGTTTGAGTGCACGAGGCTGCGCCCGCACCCTCATCCGGCCCTCCGGGCCACCTTCTCCCAATGGGAGAAGGGAACAGCTAGCCCCTCTCCCATCGTGAGAGGGGTTGGGGTGAGGGTACGGTGCGCGAAGCGCCCGCGTGGTTCCATCGCGCCATTGCCGCCAGACGCCGACGCGGTGGAAGACAGGCGTGCCGCGCTGAAGAGCAGCGCCTCAGGCGCGCAGGATCTCGCCGCTGGCGGCGTCGCGGATCGGGGTGGGCTGGGCCAGGCCGCCGGTCTCGCCGTCGAGCAGGCCGTCGAGGTCGCCCAGCACCAGCGGATCCAGTTCGCTGCGCTGCCGTGCCGGCGGCTCGCCGCCGCGGTTGGCACTGGTCGAGACCAGGGCGCCGCCCCAGGCCCGGCACAGGGCGGCCACCAGCGGATGGGCACTGATCCGCACGGCGATGCCCTGGTGCGCGCCGGTGATCCAGGGCGGCGCATGCGCGGCGGCGGGCAGGATCCAGGTATGCGGTCCGGGCCAACTGGCCAGCACCGCGGCCAGCCGGTCCGGCGGCAGGGCCGACAGGTCGAGCAACGGGCGCAACGGGTCCAGTTCGGCGGCGACCACGATCAGGCCCTTGTCCACGGGTCGCTGCTTGATCCGCAGCAGGCGGGTCACGGCGGTCTCGTCGTGCGGATCGCAGCCCAGGCCCCACACCGCTTCGGTGGGATAGGCGATCACGCCGCCCTTGCGCAGGACGGCGACGGCATGGCTCAGGGACAGGTCGGTCATGCGCGCATCATGCGGCACGTCCTCGTCTAAGGACAATGAGGGTCGGTTGGGCGGGACTCGGGATTTTCGCAAGTCTCCGGCCCGCCGCTTTTCTGTGGGAGGGGCTTCAGGCGCTGAGAGACGCCGTCGGCACCGCGAGAAGGCGGCTCGGCGCCCGCGCTCGTACTATTCGAGGGGGTGCATCGGGCCGCCCTGGGCCATCCGCAGAGCGGCTCAGCCGCCCTTGGCCACGGTCTTCTTCGCCGCCTTCTTCACCGCTTTCTTGGCGGTTTTCTTCGCGGCCTTCTTGACCGCTTTCTTCGCCGCCGGCTTGGCCGGGGCGTCGGCCGCGGCCTTCTTCGCCGCGCTCTTCTTCGGCGCGGCTTCCTTCTTGGCGGCGGCCTTCTTGGCGCCGAAGCCCTTGCGCACCGGCTTGCCGGTTTCCTCCAGCAGCTTCTGCACTTCGTCCAGGCTCAGCGAGGCGGGCTCGCGATCCTTGGGGATCTTGCCGTTGAGCTTGCCGTCGCTGATGTACGGGCCGAAGCGGCCGTTGAGTACCTGGATGTCGCTGCCGGGAAATTCCTTGATGATGCGGTTGCGCGCGATCTCTTCCTTCTCCTCGATCAGGAACACCGCACGGGCCAGATCGATGGTGTAGGGATCGTCTTCCTTCTTCAGCGAGGCGTAGACGCTGCCGCGCTTGGCGAACGGGCCGAAGCGGCCGATGCCGACGCTGACCTCCTCGCCCTGGTCCTGGCCGAGGCTGCGCGGCATCAGGAACAGCTCCAGCGCCTCCTCCAGGGTGATGGTGTGCATGCTCTGGCCGGGACGCAGCGACGCGAACTTGGGCTTGTCCTCGGCGTCCTCGGCGGTGCTGCCGATCGCCGCGTACGGCCCGAAGCGGCCCAGGCGCACGCTCACCGGCTTGCCGGTCTTGGGGTCGGTGCCGAGCTCGCGCGCACCGCTGGCTTCGGCGCGGTCCACCGATTCCTTCTTGTCCTCGACCAGTTCCTTGAACGGCTCCCAGAAGCGCGACATCAGCGGGACCCACTCCTCCTCGCCGCGCGAGACCGCGTCCAGCTCGTCTTCGAGCTTGGCGGTGAAGTCGTAGTCCACGTACTGGGTGAAGTGGCTGGACAGGAACTTGGACACCGCGCGGCCGACGTCGGACGGGCGGAAGCTGCGGCCTTCCATCTCCACATACTTGCGGAACAGCAGGGTCTGGATGATCGAGGCGTAGGTCGAGGGACGGCCGATGCCGTACTCTTCCAGCGCCTTCACCAGCGCCGCTTCGGTGAAGCGCGGCGGCGGCTGGGTGAAGTGCTGCTCGGCCAGGATGCGTTCCAGCGGCACGCGGTCGCCAGGCTTCATCGCCGGCAGCTTGCGGCCTTCGTCCTCGTCCTCGGCGCTCTTGTTGTCCTTGCCTTCCTCGTACACGGCCAGGAAGCCGGGCACCACCACGGTGGTACCGCTGGCGCGGAACACGTGTTCGCTGCCGGCCGACAGGTCGACGCTGACGGTGTTGAGCGTGGCCGGAATCATCTGGCAGGCCACCGCACGCTTCCAGATCAGCTCGTACAGCTTGCGCTCGTCGTCGGTCAGGAAGCGGGCCACCTGCGACGGGGTACGCAGCGCCGAGGTCGGACGCACCGCTTCGTGCGCTTCCTGGGCGTTCTTGGACTTGGTCTGGTAGGTGTTGGGCTGGTCCGGCAGCGAGGCGATGCCGTAGTCGCGGGCGATCACGTCGCGGATCTCGGCCAGCGCGTCCTGCGACAGGTTGACCGAGTCGGTACGCATGTACGAGATCAGGCCGACCGTGCCTTCGTCGCCGATCGCCACGCCTTCGTACAGCTTCTGCGCCACCTGCATGGTCTTGCGGGTGGTGAAGCCGAGCTTGCGCGAGGCTTCCTGCTGCAGCGTGGAGGTGGTGAACGGCGGCGCCGGGCGGCGCTTGCGCTCCTTGCTGGCGACGTCGGTGACGTGCAGCGCGCCCTGCGCGGTCTGCTGGATGCGCAGGCGCGCGGCCTCGGCGGTGTCGCCGTCGGTGATGGTGAACTGCTCGAACTTCTGCCCGTCGAGCTTGATCAGCTTGGCGTTGAAGTGCTGCGAAGGATGCGCGCAGTCGGCGGCGATGGACCAGTACTCGCGGGCGATGAAGGCTTCGATCTCCTCCTCGCGCTCGACGATCATGCGCAGCGCCGGCGACTGCACGCGGCCGGCGGACAGGCCGCGCTGCACCTTGCGCCACAGCACCGGCGACAGGTTGAAGCCGACCAGGTAGTCCAGCGCGCGGCGGGCCTGCTGCGCATCGACCAGGTCGCCGGCGATCTGCCGCGGTTGCGCCATCGCTTCCTTGATCGCGCGCGGGGTGATCTCGGTGAACACCACCCGGTGCAGCGGCTTGCCCTTGAGCAGCCCGCGCTCCTGCAGGATCTCGGCGATGTGCCAGCTGATCGCCTCGCCCTCGCGGTCCGGGTCGGTCGCCAGGTAGATGTCTTCGGCCGCCTTGGCCGCCTTGGCGATGGCCTCCACGTGCTTCTCGTTCTTGTCGATCAGCGCGTAGCGCATCGCGAAGCCGTCGTCCGGATCCACCGCGCCTTCCTTCGGGATCAGGTCGCGCACGTGCCCATACGAGGCCAGGACATGGAAATCCTTGCCGAGGTATTTGTTGATCGTCTTGGCCTTGGCGGGCGATTCGACGATGAGCAGGTGCTTGGACATGGCGGGTCGGGCTTCGATGGGCGTGGGCGGACGCCCAGGGGGCGGTAGGGTGGCGCAATTGCTCCGGTTAGTGAAGCGTTGCGGTCTCGCAGAGAAGCCGACGCCCGGGATGGAACCCCCGGGCGTTCAGCTACGGCGCTTATTTATTAGTGGGCATGTCCGGCGCCCGCTGTCAAGCCGGCGCCTGCCGGCCGGGCAGGCGCGCGGGCGGCGGCGGGGGTTCCCGGAGCCCGCCGGACTCAGTGCCAGCCGCCCTTGGCGGCCACGCCGATCGCCAGCACCACCACCAGCAGCGCCGCTGCCGACAGCAGGCCGAACAGGGCCAGGATCACCACGGTGACCGTGCCCAGCTTGCGCTGCTGCCATTCCGGGTGGTCGGTGTAGGCCCACTTGTCCACCACCAGGGTGTCGCAGAGCATGTCGTGCAGGGCCTGCTTGCGCTCGGTGAAGGCCGCCATCAGCAGGCCGATGCCCAGGGTCAGGCTGCTCAGCATGAAGCCGAAGTAGCGGCCCACGCCGCGGGACACGGTGATACGGCTGCCGTCGGTGCGCACCACCTTGATGCCGACCGCCATCTTGCCCAGCGTGGCTTGCTTGGTGGAGGCGTGGAACAGGCCGTAGTACAGCGCCGCGATCGCCATCGGCAGCAGGTACAGCAGGAGCAGCATGACGATGCCGGCGGCAGTGCTGAAGTCCGGCTGCTTGCCGAAGCCGGTGATCCCGAAGAAGCCCAGCATCACCACGAACTGGATCACGTTGGCGACGATGCCGACCAGGAACGCGTCGATCAGGTAGGCGGCCACGCGTTTCCAGAAACCGGCCTGCACCACCTCGCCGCCGCCGACCACCCGCGCGCCACCGTCGAGCACGGCGCTGGGCGCCGCGTAGGGCGACGCCGCCACGGCCGGCGCGGGCGCGGTCCAGGCGTCGGGGACGGTCGTGGCCGGGGGCGGAGGAGGAGTCTCTCGGTCAACCTCGATCGGGGCAATCGCAAGCGCCGGTGCCTGGGTCAGGCCGAGTTCGTCGACGAACTCGGCCAGGGTGCGCCATTCGCTCAGGCCCTCGCGCCAGACCAGGGTGGACAATCCGATCTCGCCGCGCTGGAAGCGCTGCTGCAGGTCGGCGGCCGCTAGCGGCCCATGGCGCTGCTGCGCTGCGTCGGCGTAGTACCACTCAGTCATTCTGTTCCCCGGGAGTTGCAGTCGAAAACGGTGCGCCGGTCAGCCGCCGCGGCAGTGGACCGGCAGAACGCGGTCGTCCAGATCGGAACTGCAGTTCCAGGCGGACGTGCGCTCATCGTAGTCCAGCCACAGCGCTTTGCCATCCAGGCGCTTGTGGTCGGGCAGGTGCAGGGTGGCTTCCAGGCCGCAGTGGCCGTTGTCGAAGCGGCCGACCCGCACCTGCGCGATGGTGTCGCCGGCATAGCTCTGCGGTGCGCCGAAGCCGGTGTCGCCGTTGACCGCGCAGCGGTGCTCCTGCGCATTGAAGGCGGCGATCTGGTCCTTCAGCGGCGCCAGGTGGTCGAGCGCCTGCGCGACCTTCGCGCGTGCCAGGTAGTCCTGGTACGCGGGCAGGGCGATCGCCGCGGCGATGCCCAGGAACGCCACCAGCAGCACGCCGACGATGGTGCCGACGATGGCCATGATCGCGCAGCCGGACAGGCCGCTGCGCGATCATGGCCATCG
>NZ_NKUH01000133.1:0-815 GCF_009192895.1 Xanthomonas sp. LMG 12460
CCGGCGCCGCTGGCCAGCACCGCGCTGGCCGAGGCCATCACCCCGGCCAACTACGACTCCGGCCTGGAGCAGCTGCGCGGCTGCGACCTGATCATCGAAGCCATCGCCGAGCGCATGGACTGGAAACACGACCTCTACAAGAAGATCGCGCCGTTCGTGGCCGACCATGCGGTGCTGGCCTCCAACACCTCCGGCCTGGGCATCAACGCCCTGTCCGACGTGCTGCCGGAACAGCTGCGCCACCGCTTCTGCGGCGTGCACTTCTTCAACCCGCCGCGCTACATGCACCTGGCCGAGCTGATCCCGGCCAAGCACACCGAGCCGTCGGTGCTGGAAGGCCTGGAAAGCTTCCTGGTCACCACCCTGGGCAAGGGCGTGGTCTACGCCAAGGACACCCCGAACTTCATCGGCAACCGCATCGGCGTGTTCTCGATCCTGTCCACCATCCACCACACCGAGCAGTTCGGCCTGGGCTTCGACGAGGTCGACGGTCTCACCGGCCCGCTGGTCGGCCGTCCCAAGTCGGCGACCTACCGCACCTCCGACGTGGTCGGCCTGGACACCATGGCGCACGTCATCAAGACCATGGGCGACACCCTGCCGAACGATCCGTGGCATGCCTTCTTCAAGGCGCCGAAGTGGCTGGAGGCGCTGATCGGCAAGGGCGCGCTGGGCCAGAAGACCGGCGCCGGCATCTTCCGCAAGGTCGGCAAGGACATCGTGGTGCTGGACCTGCAGAAGCAGGACTACCGCCCGGCCGACCGCGCCGCCGCACCGGAAGTCGTCGAGATCCTGAAGATCAAGAACCCGGCGGA